>JAVCCD010000223.1 GCA_030765665.1 Candidatus Tenebribacter mawsonii
AAATAAGGGGAGAAAAAAATGAGAAAAAAATTGTATGTGGTAATTGCAATAATACTAATGGGAGTGTGTACAATGAGTAATTTAGTAGCAAATGAAAATGTAATTATTAAAATGGTTACAAATATGGGAACAATAGAACTGGAACTTTATGCTGATAAAGCTCCGATCACTGTTGAGAACTTCACTAAATATGCAAACGATGGGTTTTTTAATGGAACAGTGTTTCATCGTGTAATCAATGATTTCATGATTCAAGGAGGCGGATTTACAGTAGAAGGTGATCATAAGACAGATACATACGATCAGATACAAAATGAAGCTGACAATATGCTTTCTAACGAAGTTGGAACAATAGCTATGGCAAGAACAAATAATCCGCATTCCGCTACATCTCAGTTCTTTATCAATATAAAAGATAATGCATTTTTAGATCATCAAGATAAAAAACGTGGATGGGGCTATTGTGTTTTTGGAAAAGTAACAAAAGGTATGGAAATTGTTAACTCAATCAAAGCTGTTCCTACACATGTAAATCCTAAAACAGGAATGTCTGACTGGCCAATTAAAGAGATCATTATCGAATCAGTTGAAGTTGTAAAATAAATTTAGATAGAATCTTTACAGAATTTATGAGGAATTTCAATAAAAGCTTTTTCTTTTTGCTATTATTACTTTTGCTGTTATCATGTTCAAATAGCAAAATAATTGCAAATAGAAAAATTGTTACAGAAAAAAAAGTTTTTAGCTTAGAAATTCCTCAAGATTCTATATACCTTTCAAACAGACTCCAATTAGAACCTGCATCTGTAAGAAGTCCAGTTCGAATTATAGCAACAGGTGATATTATGTTGGGAACAATTATTCCTAAAAACTCATATACACCGAATAATTTTGGTTTAAACCTGTTTGATTTAGAAATTCAAGAAATCCTTAGAACAGGTGATATTACTTTTGGAAATCTAGAAGGGACAATAAGTGGAATTACAGGAATTCCGAAGAAAAAAAAGTATGTATTTGCCATGGAAGACAATTCGGCAGAATTACTAGCCAGTGTTGGTTATAATCTTCTAAGTACAGCTAACAATCATGCTTTAGATATGGGTATAGAAGGTAAACAAGTAACAAAATTAGCCCTGATGAAATCGAATATTTACTTCGCGGGGTATTCTGATGTTCCAACAACTGAATTTGAGATTAATAATGTTTCTTACGGCTTCATTGCAGTATCTCCAAATTATGGAGTAGTAAACATACATGAGTTCCAAAGGATTAAAAAACTAGTTACTGAGCTAAAAAGTACTTCCGATATTGTCATTGTTTCAATGCATTTAGGTGCAGAAGGAAAAGAACATCAACACATCACCCGAAAGCAGGAATATTTTTTGGGTGAAGATCGTGGAAATCCTTACCTTTTTGCACGTGAAATGATCGATTCTGGAGCTGATGTAATTTTAGGACATTGACCTCACATTACCAGGGCTATCGACATTTATAAAGATAGATTCATTGCTTACAGTTTAGGAAATTTCTGCACGGTTAACAGTATTAATATTAAAAGTGTTAGTGGTGTAGCACCGATCTTAGAACTAATTATTGATATTGATGGCAGTTTCATTTCAGGAAAAATACATCCAACCAAACAAGTTTACCAAAAAGGTGTATCAAGAGATCCAGATAATACTGTTATTGAATTGATTCAAAAACTTACATCACAAGATTTTCCTGAATCTTTACTTACTATTACAGATGATGGAATGATCTACAAATCAATTTCAAACTAAATAATATTAAACATATTTCAATTTGACTTAATCTTCTTTATTGCTTCTAGGATGTGCCTGTTCATAAACTTTTTTTAGATCTTTTATTGTAAGATGAGTATAAATTTCTGTTGTTGATAAATTTGCATGTCCAAGCATTTCTTGAACTGCTCTTAAATCTGCACCACGAGCAAGTAAATGAGTTGCAAATGAATGGCGTATAGTGTGAGGTGAATAACCTTTAGTTTTTGCAACAAGATTCAAATATCTGGATAATATTTCCCTGATCTCATTCGAAGAAAGCGGTCTTCCACTTTTAGATAAGAAAAATGTGTCATCACTGAATCTAGATCTGAATTGATCGCGAGTTTTCATGTAATTTCTTATTGCTATCTTAGCTTTACTACTAATAGGAACGATACGTTCTTTATTACCCTTTCCAATTATTCGAATCTGTTTTTCGGCAAGGTCTATCTGCCCAATTCTAGAATTAGCTATTTCACTAATTCTTAGTCCACTGGAATAGATCAATTCTAAGATCGCTCGATTTCTAATACCGAATTTACTAGTGAGATCGGGAATATTCAATAACTCCTCCATCTCTTTTTCAGAAAAACACTTAGGCAATTTTTTCTCAAATTTTGGGATGCTGAGTTTTGAAGCGGGATTTTTTGAAATGTATTTGTTTTTCTCACAGAACTGAAAAAAATTTTTAATTGTAGTCGCTTTTCGCGCAAGCGTACGATTATTCCGGTGATTATCACTTAAATATCTTAAGAAATCGCGTAGATACAACCGAGTTATCTCATCAACATCTATAACTTCATCATCGAAATATCTTGATAGAAATTTCTGGAGTTGTAGAAGATCTTTTTTGTAAGCAGTAATTGTGTGTTCAGAAAGACCTCTAGAGATCAGTATCTTAACAAATTCATCAATTATTTTCTGCATAATCATCCCATGACCCCTTCTCTTGAAAAGAAGGGGAAATTAAGAATAGTAAGTAGATTTTTTTCTCTTTCACATTTTCTCCGACATCCTTCTCTTTAAAGAGAGGGAACGAGGGTGGGTTGACATCTACAAATTCCTCTTTAATTCTACGATAACCATATCTAAATTATTCAACACCTGTTCATTCTTAAACCTTATAACTTTGAATCCTAATTTATTTATTATTTCTGTTCTTAATTTATCATAATCCTGTTGTTGTTCGTGAATTCCACCATCGATTTCAATAATTAATCTTCTTTTGTGACAATAAAAATCTGCAATAAAGAATCTTTCTTGATCTTCGTATTCAAAATAAATTGGAAACTGACGATTGAATTTATAATTATCTATTTTTCTATTCCTGATAACTTCCCAAAAAATATTTTCTGTTTTTGTTGCTCTTTGTCTCAAATCTCGTGCTGTTTGAATTGCAACTGTTTTCACTTGACTCATCCCCTAACCCCTTCTCTTAAAAAAGAAGGAGAAATTAAGAAATGCAAGAAGAATATTTTCTCTTTCACTTTTTCTCCGATATCCCTCTCTTCCCAAGAGAGGGAACAAGGGTGAGTTGATCATTTACTATTAAACTCAATCTCTTTCCATTGTTCAATAACTTTTCCATTATGATATTTCAAACGCAATTTTCCGTATTTACCATTTTTAGTTAAAATACTATAGAAATTGGTTTTTCTATTAGGAAATAGTTCATTCCTCTTTTTCTGATAATCAAAGCTTACAACAGCTTTTACATGAAGATCTTCAACTATATCATTATCAATATATTTCCCTACATTTGAAAGCATGATGATAAAATCCGTCTTCTTTGCCAAGTATGTTGCTTGCTCCTTTGCAATTCTAAAGATATCAGTTTTAAGTTTTGCATGAGTTGCGATATCATTCTTAACAGTAAAATCTGGTGTGTAAATTGCAAAAACACCTACTTTGAATGAATCACATTTAATAATTCTATTTTTAATTATTAGAATTGAATCACTTTCAATATTAGACATAAGCATGTCACACTCAATTGATTTATCAAAGAAAAAGTAATCTGCAGGTGAAATTATCTCTGGGCTTAAGGCATTGATAAATATAGCTATTAAGCTGTCTGATTGTGGTTCCTGCAACAATCTTCCAGCAAAAGCGTTAACCTGCCGAATCGAGTCATTTCTAATGTTCTTAATCAAGAAATTTATCATATTTATCTTCTCGTGCTCAAAACGAGGTTCAATAAAAAAGTTTATATCAAGATAATCATTCGCTATAAGACCAGCTGCAATTAACAATAACATTATTAGTAAAATTACTTTTTTCAATTTAATCTCCATTCTCTTATTACTTTCTTAATTTTGTGCTTATCTTGTCAAAAGGATTTTTTTTGACAATTATAGTTATAATTATAAAGTTGATATAAATATAATAATGATATTGAGGAAATATGAATAATGAACTTATAGTTGTAATTGGTGCTTATGGTAGTGGGAAAAGTGAATACTCAATTAATTTAGCCAGAGAATACTCGCAGCAGGGAGAAAAAGTAACGTTGGTAGATCTTGATATAGTAAATCCATATTTCCGCAGTAGAGACGTGAGAGAAGAATTTGAAAAGCAAGGTATTACAGTTATTGCCCCGGAAGGTGAATTCCAACATGCTGATCTTCCCATGCTCTCTCCCAGAATTATGGGAGCTGTACAAAATCATGATGAAGTTGTTATACTCGATGTTGGTGGAGATCCAGCAGGATGTAGAACTTTGGCAAGATATGTAACGAACATTAATAAACGTGGATACAAAATGCCTTTAGTTATAAATACAAAACGCCCATTTACTGCAGATACAGCAGGGATAACAGAAATGCTGGAGATGCTTAGATTTGCATCCAAACTCGAGATTACAGAATTCATTTGTAATACGAACTTGATGGAATATACAACAGTTGATATAATTGAAGAAGGCATTAAAATAATTGATGTTGTTGCAAAAAGAGAAAACATCAAATTCGATAAATTTACAGTTTTGGATAAATACATTGATAGCATTCCGAAAGCAATTATGGGTAAAACTAGAATAACACTTAACTATTTTCTCTCAAAACCGTGGGAAATGAATAATAAAGTTCATCATCCAGGAATTTAAGTATTAGTTTAATTAAATAAATAATAGCTAAACTTAACCCCGATTTTTCGGGGTTTTTTTTATTGTTCTTCAAAAACAGATTTATGATAGTTGATCCCAATTATTCTATAAACATTGAGAAATTTCTGCAATCTTTCTTTGAAATCTTCCCAGTTTTTATTATCAATCGTACTCCACAGAACTTCTGCTAATGCAGTAATTCGTGGGAATATCATGTATTCAATGTGTTCCGGTGTTTCCATCCATTCCGTCCATACATTTGCTTGAGCACCGAGAATATGCTTAGCTTGTCTTTTAGTTAATTCTTTGGGTATTGGTTCATAAGAATAAACTTTTTTTAGAGTTGTATAGCCACCAATAGCTTTTGGCTCAGTTTCCGGGTCATCTTGGTAATGATCAAAATAGCAATGAGTTCCTGGACTCATCACGACATCGTGGCCAATTTTCGCTGCTTGTATACCACCCTTTTCACCCTGCCAACTCATTACAGCAGCATTCGGTGCTAAACCACCTTCTAAAATCTCATCCCAACCTATCAATTTCCGATTTTTCGAATGAAGATACTTTCCGATTCTTTTAATAAACCAACTTTGCAATTCTTCCACATTCTGCAGATTCTCCTTTTGCATTCGAGTCAGGCATTTTGAACACTTTTTCCATTCTTCTTTGTTTACTTCATCACCACCAATATGAATATATTTCCCTGGAAACAATTCCAAAACTTCATTTAGCACATTCTTCAAAAAGACGAATACCTCTTCATTTCCTGCACAAAATATATCTTTATTTGGCCAGTAAGTTCCAGTGGCAACAGTGTATGGTCCACCTGTACATCCAAGCTCCGGATATGCAGCTAGCACTTCTAAAGTATGTCCAGGCATCTCAATTTCCGGTATTATAGTTATGAATCTATCATTAGCATATTGTACTATCTTTTTAATCTCTTGTTGAGTATAGTACCCGCCATATATTGTTTTTTCACCAGGTTGTTGTGGTTTACAATCACGCCAGCCAATTCCGTCTCGAGATGCACGCCAAGCTCCAATTTCTGTAAGTTTAGGATACTTTTTTATTTCAATTCGCCAACCATTATCATCAGTAAGATGCCAGTGAAAAATATTCATTTTATGCATGGCAAGATAGTCGATGTATTTTTTAATAAATTTAACGTTGAAGAAGTGACGAGATACATCCAAATGCATTCCACGCCAGATAAAACAAGGATTATCAATAATTTCGCAACATTGTAATACAAGTGGTTTATTTATAAATTTCTCACCAAATATTTCAATGGGTAAAAGCTGAAATATAGTTTGAATACAATAAAAGACTCCATTTAATGCTTCAGCTTTTATTGTAATATTACTAGAACTGATTTCTAATTTATATCCTTCTTTTCCTAACCCAGTTTGAATAAAATCAATATTGATTACATTTGTACAAATTTCAGAATACTCTTTAATTGGAATTTTGATATGACTAAGTTTATAAATTTTATCAACAAAGGGTAGTAATAATTTTTGCATTTCTAAGCTCATCGTGGATGTTTGGATTATAGTGTTCTCTGTTATTGAAAAAGAACCTTCTTTTTTAGTACACTTACTTGGTTTAGGAATAATATTCATATTTTAAAAATCCTTATGTTCTGTTCTTTTGATTATTTCATTTTGCAAGTCTTCACCCAGATCATTGAAATAATCGCTGTAACCTGCTATCCGAACTATAAGATTTTGATAATCCTCTGGATTTTTTTGAGCGGCTAATAGTGTTTGTTTGTCAATTACATTGAACTGAATGTGATGTGTATCTAAATGGAAATACCCTCTTATCAGAGCTATTAATTTTTCAATATTCTTTTCCGTTGCAAAGAAATCTGGTGTAAATTTTTGATTTAGAAGTGTGCCCCCAGTTTTGATATGGTCAAATTTAGATGCAGATTTCAGAACCGCAGTAGGACCTTTTTTATCAGCTCCTTGAACTGGAGAGATCCCTTCAGACAAGGGCTTCCCTGCATATCTTCCGTCTGCAGTAGCACCAATTACACTTCCAAAATAAATATGGCAGGTTGTTGGAAGCATATTTATACGATATGCTGCATTAAGCGGACTCATCTTTCCATCTATTGAAGAATAGAATATATTGAAAACATCTGTAGCATTCTGGTCAGTACAATCATCATCATTACCATATTTTGGTGTATGATAAATCAGATTGTTTTGCAATTCTTCGAATCCAACAAAATTAGCTTTTAATGCAGTCAGTAACTCTTTCATATTCAGTTTTTTTTCATCAAAAACATTATACTCTATCGAAGTAAAACAATCCGTAATTGTTCCAAGTCCAACACCTTGAACGTAAACGCTATTGTAACGAGCACCTTTAGCATTATAATCTTTCGCATTCGTTATACAATCATCTATTAATAGAGATAGAAACGGAACGGGAAGTTTGGTAGCAAACAAGTTTTCAATGACATCATTTCCCTTTAATTTAATATCTGCAAAATAGTTCAGTTGGGAAGCAAACGCTTTTTTAAGTTCTAAAATGTTGCTAAAGTTTACTGGATCAGAAGTCTTTTTGCCTATTTGTTTATTCGTATGAGGATCGAAACCATTGAGCAAAGTTAATTCTAATATTTTAGGAAGATTAAAGTACCCACTTAATACATAACTTTCGGTTCCAAAAGCTCCTGATTCCACACAACCACTGGCTCCTCCGTTTCGTGCATCTACAATAGTTTTCCCTTGTCTGGTAAGTTCTTTAATTATAGCATCTGTATTAAATATTGAAGGTTGTCCAAATCCGGTTTTGATAATTTTAAGAGCTCTTTTTATGAAATCATTGGAAGTTTGTTTACTAATCTGTATCATGGAACTAGGTTGAAGTAAGCGTAACTCTTCGATTACATCCAATATAATATAACTCATTTCGTTCACAGCATCGGAACCATCAGCTTTTAATCCTCCAATATTTATTAGAGCGAAATCAGTATATGTATTACTTTCTTGAGCTGTAACACCCATTTTTGGCGGAGAAGGATGATTATTAAATTTTATCCACAAGCAACTCAATAACTCTATTGTTTTAGATTTTGTTAAAGTTCTGTTTTGCAAGCCACTTTGATAGTAAGGTAGAAAGTGTTGGTCAAGTCTACCGGGATTGAAGGAATCCCATGGATTCAATTCTGTGATAACTCCTAAATGGACGAACCAATAATATTGTAGAGCTTCGTGTAATGTTTCCGGTTTGTTAGCTGGGACTTTTCTACAAATTCTTGCCATTTCAATGAGTTCAGATTTTCTAACATTACTTTTCTCAGACATAGCAAGTTCTTCCAGTTTCTTAGCATATCTTTCTGCAAACATTATCATTGTTTCTGCAGTAACTTGCATTGCTTCAAGCTCATCTCTTTCGGATTCAGTTGCTGTACTCAATCTTTCAAGTATTTGAGAAATAATATCTTTCATTCCCGATTTATAGATCTTATCACCCAAAACTGTATGACCTGGCGCACGTTGTTCTTGAAATTCAGTGAATACTCCTGCTTCATATGCATTTTGCCACTCAGGTTTCATTTTAGAAAGGAGATTCTCCCGCATAGTTTTCCCTTTCCAAAAAGGTATAATTTCTTGCTCATATATTTTACGTGTTTCATCATCAACACTAAAGAATACTTTCTCGCGATCATTTAGAATCTGTAAATCTTGTAAGCTGTGAAGACAAATTTCAGGATAAGTGGGTGTAGCCTTGGGTGCTGGTCCACGCTCACCAACTATTAACTCACCAAAATTTACACAGAGAGTTTTATTAGCAAAAATATAATCGAAACACAAAGCCCTCTGCATGGGAATTGAGATCTGTTTCCCCTCAATTGACTTGTAAAATTTGGTAACAAGCCTTGCACGTTCAACAGAAAGAACATTTTGAGCATTTAAGCTTTGTTCTCTCAATTTCGAAACTCTTGAGTTCATGAATTATCCTCCAACTGACACAGAAAATCCAGCTTTGGTAAATCTTGATGCTACTTTTTCAGAGCTATCAACATCTTTTTTTATTGTTTTCATTTGATTCTCAATTTGTAAATTTTTATATTTTTGCTCTGCTGTATTGTGAAATGGTAATAGATCTATCTTTCCATTATACTTACAACCTATTAAGAAACTGATAATTCTCAAAATATTTTCTTCTGTGTCAGTTATGTCTGGAATTAATGGAATTCTAATGATTATATTTGCTTTTTGTGAAACTAAAAACCGTAAATTTTCTAATATAGTTTCGTTTGAAACTCCCATTTTCTCTTTGTGAAGCTCATTGTCAATAAGCTTGATATCATATAAGAAAAGGTCTGTAAAAGGTAAGATCCGCTCAACTAAATCTCGGGGTGCGAAACCACAAGTGTCAATAGTTGTATGAAGTCCTTTTTCTTTTGATGTTTTTAAAAGATCTTCCAGGAAGCTCGGTTGCATTAAAGGTTCTCCGCCTGAAAAAGTGACCCCTCCATCGGATTCATCATAAAAGATTTTATCTTTCATAACTTCAAGTAAAACTTCTTCTGTGTTAACTTTTTGTCCGATCATTGATTCAAATGTAAAGGTATTCTCCCCAACTTTTGTTTCTTTTAATATTTTTATGCATTCTTTACTTCTACTCTCAGGATTATGACACCAAATGCAGTTTAAGGGGCAACCTTTCAGAAAAACAGTGGTACGTATCCCTGGACCATCATGAACAGCAAATTTCTTTATATCAAAGATTATTCCATTTCTCATCATTTCACTAATTTTGCAGTCATATTTTTTAAAATTTGTTGTTCTTCTAAATTCAAATTTGGGGAGATGTTAGCATAAACCTGTTGATGATAATTATTGAGCCAATCTAATTGTTCATCAGAAAGTATCTCAATGACAATTGCATCTTTATCAATGGGACAAAATGATAATGTTTCAAATTTTAACCATTTACCAAATTCAGTTTCTTTGTCTGCAATAGTTAACAACATATTCTCAGTACGAATCCCATATCTATTTTCCAGATATACACCTGGTTCAACAGTTGTGACCATACCTGGTTCAAAGGCAACATTTATAAGTACTTGACTAAAATTCTGATGACCCTCGTGAACACTTAAAAATGACCCAACACCATGACCTGTCCCACACTTATAATCAATCCCCTCTTTCCAAAGAGGTGATCTTGCCAAGATGTCAAGATTTGCACCAGTAGTACCCTCTATAAATTTTGCACAGGAAAGATCGATAACTCCTTTTAGTACTAAAGTATAATTTATCCGCTGCTCTTTACTAAGTGTTCCTAACACTATTGTCCTGGTGATGTCTGTTGTCCCTGTTTTGTATTGTCCCCCAGAATCAATCAGGTAAAATCCTTTAGCTATTAAGTTTGTACTACCATTTTTTTTAGCAGTGTAATGCATCATCGCTGCATTAATGCCATATGCTGAAATAGATTCAAAACTGGCATCTATGAACTCAAGATCTGTTTTCCTAAATTCTAGTAATTTTTCAGCAGCTTCATATTCATTAATTTTCAGATTCTCAATATTGGTTTTTAACCAAATAATAAATTTTGTTAGAGCTGTACAATCTAAGATTAATGCATTTCTAAGATTGTTAATCTCCGTATTGTTCTTTTTTGCTTTCATTTTAGATATTGAATAGTTGTCTTCTTTGATTTTATACCTTTCTTTAATTATAGAAGATATTTTGTAATTCGTCTTCATCGGAGCAAACTGAATAACGGAATTTACTGATAGTTTCTTAAGGTAATTGTAAATACCAGAATATTCGTGAATTGTTATTCCATCCTTTCCAAATTGAGAAGATAACTTATCATCAACTCTATTTTCATCAATAAACAAATAAATTTTGTCAATTTCAATAGCTGCAAAAGCAATTGCTACAGGATTATAAACAACATCGTTTGCTCTTATATTGAAAGTCCAAGCAATTTCATCCAATGAAGATATTATAACTACGTTGGCTTTGTTCTTACTCATATGCTCACGAATTCCCTGAATTTTTTGAGTTCGACTCTTACCTGACAATTCTATACTATGATCTTGAAGAGCAGAAGCTGGAATAGCAGGTCGATCCACCCAGATTTCATTGATTAGATCAATATCAGTTTTTAATGTAATTTTCTTTTCATCAAATCTCTTTTTCATCTTTTTCACTTCTTCAGCTGAAAACATTTTTCCATCAAACCCAACAACACTTTGATTCTCGAGATTCTCATAAATCCACTCTGAAGGAATCGGCACATTTTCTTGAAACAATTTAAATAATGTTATCTCAGTTTGAGCTATCTGCTTTTCAGCTTGAATGAAGTAGCGTCCATCTGTCCATAAACCGGCAAAATCAGATGTAATTATAACCGTTCCTGCTGATCCAGTAAAACCACTTATCCATTTTCTAGATTGCCACCGTTGGGCAACGTATTCACTCAAATGTGGATCAGTACTATTTATAATATATGCATCAATACCGTTTTTCTTCATCAAATTACGTAAATTTGTAATTCTATCATTTATCATTTTCGTTCCTCGTATTTGTTACCTTAATACATAATTTTAACTTACTCACAATCTAATTTAACTCAATCACATTTTAGGTTCAATTCAACTCCATAAAATAATCATTGAGTCTCAAATTATTTACGTACAAAATTTAACACTATGAAATTACACAAGAAAAAATATAGTATAATTTAGCATTGAAAAGTAATCATGAAGTTAGTAATTATTTTTTTTTATTCGAACAGTTAGAAAAATCTTGACGCTATAGAGCCGGATTTTTTTTGTTGCGGTCATCGTCGGGGCGTAGCGCAGTCCGGTTAGCGCACTGGTTTTGGGAACCAGGAGTCGGAGGTTCGAATCCTCTCGCCCCGACCAGTTTTTTATAATTTTAATAAATAGTGGCAGATTATTGAATGGGCGTGTAGCTCAGTTGGGAGAGCGCCTGCCTTACAAGCAGGTGGTCGGGGGTTCAAGTCCCTCCGCGCCCACCATTTAATTTTATTCTTCATAATTTGGGCGTGTAGCTCAGTTG
>JAVCCD010000085.1 GCA_030765665.1 Candidatus Tenebribacter mawsonii
AGTTTTTCTTTATCTATGATGAAGAAACTAAAGAAATTGAAACTTATGATAATCGTGCAATCTCAAATGAAGCACATGGAGCCGGACCAAAAACAGCTCAAAAGATGGCTGAATTTGGAGTGAGTGTACTAATAACAGGCAACGGACCGGGTGGAAATGCGGCAGCGGTTGTCACTCAAACAGGTACAAAAGTATTTGTAGGTGCAGGAGATATGACAGTAAAAGAAGCTTATGATGCTTATAAAGCTGGTGAGTTAAAATAATCATTACATAATTTGAACTTCCGAAGTTTCTAAAAATTTCGGAAGTTTTTCTTTGGAGAATAAAATGAAAAAAATAAAAGTAGCTTTTGCCACAGATGACGGTAAAACCTTTATGAGTCGTCATTTTGGTGACGCAGACTATTATGATATATACACAGTAGATGATGAACAGGCGGACTTTATCAAGAGGATTTCTAATACAGTTGATGAAGAGGAAGAAGTACATGCCGATCCTAAAAAAGCAAAAGGAATTGCAAGCTTGCTTCTTGAGGAGAATGTATCAATTGTAGTTTCAAAAATTTTCGGTCCCAATATCAAGCGAATTAAGAAAAAATTTGTTTGCGTAATAGTCAAAGAAGAAGAGATAGAAGACGGAATTCACAAGATTTGTGAAAACATCGAAAAAATTTATAATGAATGGGAAAAAGGAGCTGAAAGACAGCATTTGAGTCTTTAAAATAATTATTGTGAAAAATATAAAGAATAAATATGGCATCATTGTGGTTGGTGGTGGACCAGCAGGGATCACTTTAGCAAAAATGCTTGGAAAGAAAAAGAGTGTGGCAATCATTCGGTCGGAAGATTATAGCATGATTTATTGTGCCATGCCCTATGCAGTGGAGGGATTATTCCCAGTTGAAAAAACATTTAAAAAAGATACACTGGTAACTGATGCAGGAGCTGATCTAATCCGTGCGACGGTGTCTAATGTAGATTTTGAAAACAAAAAGATCCAATTAGATGATGATAGTAATTTGAGTTATGAAAAATTAATTATAGCTACGGGTGCATCCCCCTTCATCCCACCGATCAAAGGAACTGGTCTAACCGGTGTTACAGGATTTAAAACCGAAACCGATATGCGAAATATTATGGGTTATATTGAAGAAGG
Source organism: Candidatus Tenebribacter mawsonii (assembly GCA_030765665.1). Classification (GTDB taxonomy): domain Bacteria; phylum Cloacimonadota; class Cloacimonadia; order Cloacimonadales; family TCS61; genus Tenebribacter; species Tenebribacter mawsonii. Next base: position 1,156 of record JAVCCD010000085.1, read on the forward strand.
GGTAAAGAATGTGATTGTGGTTGGTGCAGGTGCAATTGGTGTCGAACTGGCTCTTTCCTTGAATAAAAAAGGGCTGAAAGTGCATTTGGTAGATATGGTCGGTTCTTTGCTTCCTAATATGGTTGATTCAGAAATGGCAGTATCAATCCAGCAGGAATTAGTTCGATCCGGTGTAAATTTGCACCTCAATGCAAAAGTAGTTGAACTTCATGGCAAAGAATTTATAAAACATACTATATTGGATAATGGGGACAAAATACACTTTGACGATATAGAGAATTGCAATATAACCAGTAAAGAATCATTTTCTGGAATTGTTGTATTTGCTACGGGAATGAAACCGGAAATCTCTCTTTTCCAAGAGAGTAAATTAGAAATTGATCGAGATGGAATTGTTGTTAACCAAAAAATGGAAACCAATCTACCAGATGTTTATGCAGTTGGTGATTGTACACAATTCTACAATGGAATTACGAAAAAAACTTATTCCGGGAAATTAGCTACAAATGCAGTGCCAATGGCAAAGACATTAGGATTCAATCTATTAGGACAAGAAAGGAAATATCAGGGTTTTTATAATGGTGCAGCTACAAAAGTAGGAAAATATTACATTGGCGGGACCGGCTTATCTGAAAGAATTGCAAAAGATCACGGGATAGAAACAATTTGTGGTTATAGTGAAGTTACCACAAAATTTCCAATCATGCCGGGAGCAAAAAGAATTCATCTGAAATTGATCGCTGAGAAAGAAACAAAAAGAATATTTGGAGCGCAGATTGTTAGCGAAGAACCCGTTACAGATAAAATCGATCTATTAACTCTTGCCATTCAGAATAATTTTGCAGCGGAGCAGTTAACTAAACTTAGTTATTCAGCCCAGCCATATCAAAGCTTCTACCCTGCAGCGAACTTGATCGTATTGGCTGCTGAAGATGTGCTGAAAAAGTGAGAGTAACATGAAAATATTGATGATATTTGCGAATAGTTTTACATTCAAAACTACAACCAAGACGCTGGAAGATTTTCCTGAGATAGATAAGCAGGAAAACATTGAAAAAGCACTGATCGGTTTTATTCATGTAGAAGAAAAAGATGCAGAGAATGCAGCAAAATCGGTAACTAAACTGATAAAGAACTTAAAATGGGCAGCCAATAAGAACAATACAAAGCAAATAATACTGCATTCTTTTGCTCATCTTTCTACAAGTAATGCCGATCCAGGTTTTACAAAAGAGATCTTTGATATGGCAGAATTGAGGTTGTTAAATGCAGATTTTGTAGTTAGACAAACACCTTTTGGTTATTTCTTGGATCTGAATCTGGACGCACCAGGCTATTCGCAGGCAAGGATCTTCAAAGAATTTTAGAATTATGAGTTTTGCATTAAACGAAAAAGTGTCAAAATTAAACTTTAGAGCATTCATCTGGCACGGAATTTTTCTTTCACTTGCCTCCAATTTTATGGATATCCATACCATTATTCCTTCAATGCTCATAAACGCGGGCGGCGGAGCGATCTTATTGGGACTTCTTACCACGATGATGGTGGGAGGATCAGGTTTAATGCAAATTGTTTTTGCTAGTTTTTTATCTAATAAGAAACAAAAGAAAAGACCACTAATAGAAGCAATTAGCCTAAGAGTAACTGCGCTGTTATTGTTAGCTCTACTTCTTTTCATGTCGAATACAATAAGCAATAGTTTGCTGATCCTGTTTATTTTTATTCTAATTTCGATCTTCTCATTCAGTGGCTCTTTTGCTAGTATTTCTTACACTGATATTATGGGTAAATCAATTTTAGATAATAAGCGTAAACAATTTTTCTCTTTAAAACAGGTAATCAGCAGTATTGGGATATTTGCTTCGGTTATCATTGTTCGAATGTTGCTTAAGCGTTTTTCATATCCTGTTAATTATGGAATATTACTATTAACTGCGGGAATACTGTTATTCATAGCTTCTTTAGGATTTTGGAAGATCAAAGAAATCAGTGTTGAAGTAAAAAAGAAACATAGTTTTTTAGAATTCTTTAAAATGATTCCACAGGAAATTTCGCAAAATTCCAATCTGAAGAATTATTTGTTTATCATAAATTTTATAGGTCTTGGCTTCAGTTTCATTCCCTTTATGATATTATTTGCGAAGAAAAATTTTGAATTAAGTGCAGCCTTAATTGGGAATATTCTTCTATTTAAAATAATTGGAATGTTGGTAACAAGCCTGATACTCTATAAGAGGTCAAAGCATTTTGAATACAAAAAACTATTATATCTTAGTTTTGTTTTAGGCGCATTTCTTCCTATTTTAAGCTTGATATTTAGTAATAACTATTTGGCATATCAATTGATTTTTATTCTTGCAGGAGTTTTTATTACAGCTTCTGGAATTGCCAGAAATGGAATTTTAGTAGAAATATCAAGTAATGAGAATCGGGCAATTTACGCAGGTATCTCTGGTGCTGGAAGTGTTCTACCAACGATCTTCCCCCTTGTGGCCGGCGTTTTAATATCTGTTTTTGGATATTATATTACATTTATTGTTGTCTCTTTAATCGTTTCTTTAAGCTTTGTCTTTATAAGAAAATTAAAATGCAGATAATGTGGAGTTAAAATATGAATAAATTATATCCTGATTCCAAAGTAGAAATCCAAGGTTTTACTGCAAAATTTTACGACAATATGATTAATCTTCTATCGTTTGGAAGTTATACTCGTTTCATTAATAATGCAATCAACTCAATGAATATTACATCAAATGATAAAATCCTGGATTTCGGTGCCGGAACTGGAAGGAATGCCCTTCTAATGAATAATTGCCTCTCTGAAGAAGGTGAAATTCTCGGATTGGAAATCTCTGAATTGATGATTGCTCAATTTAAATACAAAACTAAAACTTTGAACAATCTCGATATAAAAAATCAACGAATTGATCAACCCTTTGAGCTTGAGAAAAAATATGACAAAGTCTTTATTTCTTTTGTACTACACGGTTTTCCTTTTGATGTTCAAAAACAAATAATCCAAAATGCTTACAATGCTTTAAAAAAAGATGGTGAATTTATTATCCTTGATTTTAATGAATTTATTACTGATAAAACTCCGCTTTATTTTAGAATTCCTTTTAAAATAGTTGAATGCAAATATGCTTTTGAATATGTAGAAAGAGATTGGAAACAAATCTTATCTGAATTTGGTTTTGGAGATTTCCAAGAAAAATCATTTTTAAAGAAACATCTTCGATTATTGAAAGCAAAAAAACTAAATAAATAAAAATTTGGATGAAAAATGAAAATTATATTTGAAGTGTTTAAACATGCGTTAATGATTACGGGCTTTGTGTTTGTAATGATGCTTATTATTGAGTATATCAATGTTCAAACCAAGGGTATGTGGCAAAATGTTCTTTCAGAATCCAAATGGAAACAGTATTTTCTAGCTGCTTTTTTAGGTTCAATTCCTGGGTGTTTAGGAGCATTTACGGCCGTCACATTATTTTCTCACCGCATAATCTCTTTTGGGGCGGTAGTAACTGCAATGATAGCAACCAGTGGAGATGAAGCTTTTATAATGCTGGCGATGTTCCCGCAAAAAGCAATTTTACTAATGGCACTTATTTTTGTTATTGGAATCATTGCTGGTTTTATCACAGATAAGGTTGTACCCTCAAAATATTTTGAAACAAAATTTGCTCACAACAAACTTCCAATTCACGAAGAAGAAAAATGTGATTGTTTCCCTCGTGGTAATCTCTTCTCAAATATTAAAAAAACATCAATTCCTCGAATTTTAATGATCGTAATTGTTATAATGTTTTTATTAGGAATTTTTTTTGGAGAAATCGGTCCAGAAAATTGGACTTGGGTAAGAGTAACAATAATCATCACGTCATTAATTGCTATATTCATAGTAATCACAGTACCCGAGCACTTTTTAGAAGAGCATCTCTGGAGTCATATTGTAAAAGTTCATATTCCCAAAATATTTTTATGGACTTTGGGCACACTACTTGCAGTTCATATTCTACTTGAATTTATTAATATAAACAGTTGGATAGCAAGTAACATGTTTATTATTTTAGCAATAGCATTGATTGTAGGGATAATTCCAGAATCAGGTCCACATCTTGTTTTCGTTACATTATTTGCCTCGGGAACTATCCCGTTCAGTATTTTATTAGCAAGTTCAATCGTGCAGGATGGACACGGTATGCTGCCGATGTTGGCAGAATCCAAAAAAGGATTTTTTTCAGTGAAAGGGATTAATATTATTGTTGGTGCAATCGTAGGAATAATTGGTTTATTATTAGGATTTTAACAAATACTCGCAAAATACGCCAAAAATGCGAGAGGAAGAAATCGAAGTTTTTGTGTGTTTAGTGAGGAAAAGAGGAGAAAATTATGGAATACAAGAAATATCAGGAAAGAGAGTTATCAAGTATTCTTTCCATTCCGTTTATATGGGGAATGCTTATTTTTTTTATTATTTTTGATATCGGTTTAGAAATTTATCATCAAATCAGTTTCAGAATTTTTAGATTACCAATTATAGATAGAAGTAAATATATTAAAATCGACAGACATAAACTGAATTATTTATCATTCCCTGATAAGATGAGATGTATGTATTGCGGTTATGCTAACGGTGTGCTGGCTTATGCGGTAAGGATAACAGGCGATACAGAAGAATATTGGTGTGCTATCAAACACGAGAAAGACGATAATTTTGTAGAACCTCCTCACCAAAAAGATTTTGTGGATTTTGGTGATGAAACAGAATTAGTAAATAGATTTAAAAATGATAAAAAAATATTATCCACAATGGGCACAGATAAACACAGATATTAAATATTATGAAAAAAAAGAAAAAGAATGAATTTCAATTTGGGAATGTACTAACTGTTTCTTTAGCACATCTATCACACGATATCTACTCTGCCTTTTTAGCACCACTTCTTCCCCTCCTTATTTCAAAGTTAGGTATTTCACTTTCTATGGCAGGACTTCTGGATGTAACCAGAAAACTTCCTTCGCTTTTTAATCCATTTGTAGGTTTGATAGCAGATCGAATTTGTGTAAGATATTTTATTATTCTTACTCCAGCAATCACTGGAATAGCTATGAGCTTATTGGGTGCAGCTCCTAGTTATCCAATTCTGCTAATTTTATTATTTGTAGCTGGAATCAGTAATACACTTTTCCATGTTCCTTCACCGGTTATGATAAAGCATGTTTCAGCAGATCAAACAGGAAAGGGAATGAGCTATTACATGCTGGGTGGTGAACTTGCCAGAACTCTGGGGCCACTTTTAATAACAGCAGCAATTTCATGGTGGGGATTGGAAGGTTCCTGGCGTGTAATGCCATTAGGAATTATTGCATCCATTATTCTTTATATTAAGCTAAAGAATATTAGTATCAATAAGGATTTCCAGAGAAAGAAGAAAAAAACTGGAGCAGGGGAAACATTTAAAAAATTAATACCCTTTTTTGTAATAATTTTCGGGATTACTATCTTCAGAGCAGCAATGAAATTGGCACTCACACTCTACCTTCCAACATTCCTAACTCAACAGGGAAACACATTATGGATAGCAGGAATTTCACTCGCAATATTACAATTTTCAGGAGCAATCGGTACTTTCTTTGCCGGTCCTATTTCGGATAAATTTGGTAGAAAAAATATACTGCTTATAACATCAATTGTTAATCCCATCTTAATGTGGATATTCATTTCCTCAAATGGTAGCTTCATGATCCCGCTCTTAATTGTGATGGGATTTTTTCTTTTTGCTTCCGGTCCGGTTTTGCTGGCACTTGTTCAAGATACTGATTCCGAACATCCTTCTTTTGTTAATGGAATTTATATGACAATAAGTTTCGGAGTTAGCTCACTTATGGTTTTATTGATCGGCTTTCTGGGTGATAGTTTTGGATTAATAATAACTTATAAAATCTGTGCTATTATCTCAATCGCCTCAATTCCGTTTATTTTAATGCTAAATAAAAAAAATAGTGGAGTTCAAAATGAAAAAGTATGATGTAATTATTATTGGTGGTGGACCTTCTGGGATCATCACAGGAGTAACAGGTAAGAAACAAAATCCTGAGAAAAGTTTTTTAATGATCAAGAAAGAAGAAAAAGGATTAGTTCCTTGTGGAATTCCATACATCTTTCATGATCTCAAAGATGTATCTCAGAATACGATGGGGCCAAAACCATTTATTGATACCGGTGGCGATGTTTTAATCGATGAAGTTACCGATATCGATATAAATAAGAAAACATTAACAACTAAGAAAACCGAAATGTTCCAATATAATAAACTTGTTTTTGCAACAGGATCAACACCTTCTATTCCTACTTTTATAAAAGGTTACGATCTAGAAGGTGTAGAATATATTAAGAAAAGTTATGACTATATTGATAAGCTGAAAATCAAAACAGATGTATCCAGAAATATTGTAGTAATTGGTGGTGGATTTATTGGCGTAGAAGTTGCCGAACAGCTTGCAAAATTTAAAGATAAAAACGTGTCTTTAGTCGAAATGGAAAAATTTTGTCTTTATCGTGCTTTCTCAAAAGAAGTTGCGGAAAAAGCTAATGAGGTAATCAATAAAACAAATATCAACCTCTTTACAAACAACAAAATCAATGAGATAATCGGTGAGAATGGAAAAGTAAAAAGTGTGAAACTTGCAAGAGGAGAAGAGCTTAAAGCGGATATTGTAATCTCTGCAATCGGCTACAAACCGAACACTGAATTAGCACAAAAAGCTGGTTTAGAGCTCAACAGCAACGGAGCCATAAGATGCGATAATTATCTACGCACGATAGAAAAGGATATATTTGCTGTAGGAGATTGCTCGCAAACTATTGGTTTTGTAACTGGAAGAACTGACAGTATTATGCTGGCCTCTACAGCAACTGCTGAAGCAAGAATTTTAGGTTATAATCTTTTCGGAATAAAACTTCTTAGAAATTTTGTTGGAACACTTTCTGTATTTTCAACTGAAATTGGTGGAACTGTTTTCGCCTCCGCTGGTGCTATTGAACAAAGTGCAAAATATGAAAACATTGAATATGTTGCAGGTAAATTTACTGATGTAGATAGGCACCCATGCACTATTGAGGACACAAAAGAATTAATGGTTAAATTAATTGTTTCACCTCGCACTGGAACGATTATAGGCGGAGAGATGTATGGTGGGAAATCTGTTGGAGAGCTTATAAATGTAGTTGGTTTAGCTATACAAAAAGAAGTAACTGTTTATGAATTAATTTCTTTCCAAATAGGAACACACCCGCTTCTTACTACTGCTCCTACAAAATATGTTCTAATCAAAGCTGCAGAGATAGCAATAGCACAAATGAATAAATAGCTATTGTAAAATTTTGTATTCATACTTCAGCTGGGTACGTTGTATATATTTAACCTTGAAAGTGCTAATTGTAAGAAAGTTAGCATGAAGTATTTTCAAGGTTTTTTGTTCTCTTACTTTTTTATTGACCTGCACATTTGAACTTATTCTCTGGTTATCGGAGTTAAAATGAAGAACATCGCAATAATCACCGCTGGTGGTAGCGGGAAGAGAATTAAGAGTAACAAGAAAAAGCAATTCATTGAAGTAATGAATCGTCCATTATTATTTTGGACAATAGATAAATTTGCATATCATCCTGATGTTGACCATGTCATTATAACACTTCCTCACGATGAAATTGCCATTTACCAATATCTCATTGAAAAAGAATACAGTAATCTCTCACTAAAAATTATTGTGGGTGGTAAACAGCGTCAGGATTCTGTTTACAATGCACTATCAGCTTGTCCTGAACATACAGAAATTGTATTGATTCATGATGGAGTTCGACCTTTCATATCTCAGTCAGACATCTCTAACCTAATAAAAGAAGCTCAACAAAAAAAAGCAGTAATTCCTGCTAGCAAAGTTAAGAATACAATAAAACAGATCAAAGATGATAAAGTAATAAAGACAATACCCAGAGAAGATCTTGTTAATGCTTTTACACCTCAAGTATTTCAATATAAATTAATAAAGCAATGCCATGATGATGCTAAGCTTAAATCGATAAATTGTACTGATGATGCGGTCTTGGTTGAGTATTTTGGATATCAAGTTTATACTCTGGAATGTTCCTCACATAATTTCAAGATCACAGATCAATTTGATTTAGAGCTTGCCAAATTAATATTAGAAAATAACCTTATAGGAGATAATTAATGAACAGATTGAGAGATCTGAAAATCACTTTAAAAATTCCAGTTCTTGGAATTGGATGCGGCGTACTTGGGTTAAGTATGTTCGAAACCACACTTCACCTCGGTGAATATGCTTCTACATTATTAAAAGCACTTGAATACCGTGGCTACGATTCTACCGGTGCAGTTTTTCAAAATGAGAAACAAGAAGTAACACTTTTGAAAGATGTTGGAGCTCCCAGTACTTTGGTTAAAACTTTGGGTATCGAGAATGAGAAAGGTAAAATATTTTGCGGTCAAGTTCGGTGGGCAACTTTTGGAAGTGTAACCAAGAAAAATGCTCAACCTCATATAGTAAAGTGTAAGAGATTCATTTACGGAGCTCATAATGGGAACATAACAAATACACGCGAGCTCAAGAATTTCTTACTCTCGGAAGGTCATAATGTTGTTTCCGACAATGATGGGGAAATGCTTGTTCACATAGTAGAGCATTATTTTGATAATGAATTAGATAAATTAAACATTCAAGACCAAAACAAGACTGAACCTCGCAAGGAATGTATGCGAAGAGGTATCATACAGGCAGCAGAGAAAATGGTTGGATCTTATGCTGCTGTTATTGTAGATCCTCTTACAGAAACAAGTTGGGCAATTAAAGCAGGAAGTAGTTTGTATTTTGGAGTAGGAAATATTGACGACAATAATTTTGGATTAGCTTCCTCCGATCTTACTGCTGTTCTTAAATTCACTAAAATGCTAATCAATTTGCGGGAAGGTGAATGTGTTGAATTTCAACATGACAGTTACAATATTTTTGCTTTTAAGAACCTCAAAGTTAAACGAGCGGGACAAGACGATCTCAACTACAAACCAGGAGACCCTATTAAGAAGCAAGCTGTTCGTTCCAAATTAAGAGCAGAGGACACTGAACTTTTACCTCAGTTTGAATATTTTATGGAGCAGGAGATTTTCGCAGAAATTGAGTCTTCAGGTAAACTTATAAAGCTTTTTAAGGGAGGATCTAACACAGGGAGAAGAATGCGAGACCTGCTTAAAAAAGAGAAGATCCTTAGTGAAAAGATGCTGCTTCATGAGAAAATCCTAACAATTGATAATTTTGAGAAGCAACAGAAAATTTTTACTGACTTTGCAGAATCAAAAATAGCTGAAGAATTTTACAACAAAGTAAAGCAGAATTACTCTGCAATTTATAATGAACTAGTTAAGAAGAACTTCAAGAAAAAATACTTCTTTTCTAGTGATATGAACCTTTTTCTGGAATTAATTAATTCTGATTTCAATAAGAAACGTCTTCTTTTAGCAAAAGCTCTAGATTCTATCTCGGAGATGATAGACTTGAGTGAATTTGACAGAAGTGTTGAGAATTTTCTTTCAATTATTGAGAACACTTCAAAGAAAAATAGGAATATTTATACTATCGCTTGTGGAACTTCTTATCATGCCACCCTTGTAGCTGCTCTGTTCTTTAATGAAATTGCTAATATTGAAGTAATTCCAATCTTGCCAGGAAATTTTAGAGGTCAGTATTCTAAAAGCCTCCATGATGATGATGTTGTAATTGGTGTTTCACAAAGTGGTGAGACAAAAGACCTTGTTGATATTTTCAATGATATTGAACGTTCTAACTTGGATATTAAAAAAGTAGTGTTAGTTAACAATATGAATTCTACATTGGGTCAGGAGAAAAGTGATGTTTCTATTCCAATTTCCTGTGGTCCAGAAATAGCTGTTCCTGCAACAAAAAGTTTTATTAATCAGATAACTCTATTCTATTATTTAGCTGTAAAAGTTGCTGAAATGAAATTGAATAACATTAAAGACAAGCGATCTTCTGAATATAAAAAGTTAAAGAAAATAGTTGAATTCCGACGTAACTCTATTGATAATATTCCTCAGTTGATACAAGAGACTATTCGAACAACAGAAGAGCAGATTGAATTTGTATCAGGTAAAATATATATGGAACCTTCAATGCATATTCTTGCTACAAAAATTACAGGCGTAGCTAAAGAAGGAGCTCTAAAAATTAGAGAAACTGTTCTTAACCATACTGAAGGTGGAGAAGCTTCTGAGTTTAAACATGGTCCCAATACAATCTTAGGGAAGAATACTGTTTTTGGAATTAAAAATATTAAAGCTATAATAAAACATTATAATAAGATAATCAAAGAGATGGAAATCTTAGCTGAAGTAAGAGATATTTCTTATGATGAGAGAAGAAAGATTACGCTTGCAATAAGCGATTATGTATTTTCGCGATCTTATCCTTTCGATCTTTCTCAAGTAGCACTGAAACTTTTTAAAGAGACCATTGAAGATTTCGATTTTTTTGAAAATGCTTATAGAAATTATCCGTTGATCTATGTAACGGGACCAGATGAAAGGGATGTGAATCTAACAGTTTCACAGATCAATACTCATAAGATACGAGGTGGCGACACTTTTGTCATCGCTGAAGAAAATGATAAGTTATTAGAAAATGCTCACCTCAATCCTCACGATGAAGGATATTATGGTTGGGGTTACATAACTCTGCCTAGAACAGGTGATTCGTTAATGACAACTTTTTCATCTACAATTGTGCTTCAATTATTAGCATTAAAAATGAGCATAAAGAAAATGGGGTATCTCGATAGGTTGTGTATTAAAGATCATGGTGTTCATCCCGATGTACCAAAAAATGTTTCTAAATCGATAACTGTGGATTAATAAGTTTATTATGGAGTAAGATTATGCGAATAGGATATGGATATGATGTTCATAAGTTGGTAGAAAATCGAAAATTGGTTTTAGGAGGTGTAGAAATACCTTTCAAAAAAGGATTGCTTGGTCACTCTGATGCAGATGTTCTCATTCATGCGATTATAGATGCCGTTTTGGGTGCACTTGCAAAAGGTGATATTGGGTTGTTGTTCCCAGATACTGATGAAGATTATAAAGATATCAACAGCAGAACCCTATTAAAAAGAATTTTTAGAATTATACAGGATTCTGGATATAGAATTGAAAATCTGGATGCAACAATCTGTGCACAGCAACCCAAGTTACAAAATCATATTCCAATGATGCGTGAGAATATTGCTACCGATCTGCAAACTGAGATCAGTAATATTTCTATTAAAGCAACCACAGAAGAAAATTTGGGAATAACCGGTAGCGGAAAAGGGATGAGTGCAACATCGGTTGTACTTTTAGTAAAGAAAGTATGAAGAAACCTGAACTTCTATTACCAGTAGGAAATACAGAAGCATTTTACGCTGCTATTGATGGTGGGGCTGATGCAATTTATTTAGGACTAAGACATTTTAATGCTCGTAATAGAGCAAAAAATTTCACACTTAGCCAGTTACGATCAATATTAACTGAATCTAATAAAAGTGGAACAAAAGTATATTTAACACTCAATACACTTATTAAAAATTCTGAACTTCCAGAACTTCTTGATGTGCTTTACCAGGTTTCTCAGACACATCTATCTTCTATCATAATTCAGGATTGGGGTACATATTATCTTGTAAGAAAATTCTTTCCGAAAATTACTCTTCATGCAAGTACTCAGATGGCTTTTCATAATTCAATTGGAGCGGAGTTTGCTAAACGCAAAATTTTTGATAGAGTCATCATGGCAAGAGAACTCACGCTCGAAGAATTGAGAATTATCAGTAGTAAAAGTAGGATCGATCTGGAAGTTTTCACACATGGCGCATTGTGTTATTCCTTTTCTGGATTGTGTCTTTTTAGCAGTTTTTTAGGAGGGATGAGTGCAAATAGGGGACAATGCAGACAGCCCTGTAGAAGAACATTCAAAACAAATGATAAAGAAGATTATTTCTTTAGTCTAAAAGATAGCCAGCAAATTGATGTCGTACCGGAATTAATGAAGATTGGGATATCTTCACTAAAAGTTGAAGGTCGCATGAAATCAGCTGAATATGTTAATCGAGTTGCAAGTGCATATCGTATGGTTATTGATAATCCTGACAACATGGAACAAGCCAAGCGACTTCTTTCCTATGATATGGGAAGAGAAAAAACTTCCTATTTTCTTGGTGGGAATGTATCTAATGCTATTACTAAAAATCCATTTATTGGTATTCATATCGGAGAGATAGCTAAAACTGAGGGTACCAAATTTTCATTCACTACATCCGAAGAACTTAAAGTAAATTACAGAATTAGGGTTCAACCTCAAAGTGGAATGGATAGCATGGCAATAAAGCTTAAAGAAGAGTATGGTTTTACTGAAGTGAAACAAGGTGGAACTGTAAATCTGAATTTCACACAAGAAAGTTTTGCACAAGGTGATAAAGTTTTTCTCATTGGTGCGCAGGACAAAAAATTCCGCACAAAATTCCAATTGGATGGAAAAAAGATCAAACAATTGCTTCCATCTAAGAAGAAGCAAAATATACTTAATAGAATTGGATCTGGCAAACAGCTGCATCGCGATGAGTTGTTTGTCCGCATCAATACTTTGCTCTGGTTCAGAAAATTATATCTGGATAAATTTGATCAGTTAATTATCAATCTGACAAAAAATGAGTGGCAACAATTTAATTTGCAATCACCATTTATGAAAAAAAATATCAATAAATTTATTATTGAACTTCCAAAGTTTATTCCTGAAAACGATCTTGATTTTTTTAAAGATCTCTGTATAAAACTTTCGAGTCAAGGAATTAAGAATTTTATGATTAGCCATATTTCTCAAAAATTATTGCTACCTGTCGGGGTCAGATCATCTGTTAATGAAAATGTTTATACTCTTAATGATGCTGCAATTCAATTTTTAAAAGAGGATAATGTAGGACTGCATATCTATCCTTATGAATTTGATTATGATAATCTCGTGTCTGGTAAGAACAGAAATGGCATTGTTCCTTTATATTATTATCCAGAATTATTCCATTCTAGGATGCCAGTAAAAATGGATAAAACTGATGATGATGGTTATACAAACTTCAAAGATAGAGATCATTCGTTTAGAAAAACTGTACGTGATGGTGTTACAATTGTAATTCCGGAACTACCTGTATCACTTCTTCAATATAAAGATGATATTCATAAAGAGGGATTTCGTCGTTTTCTTATAGATCTATCTTATGTAAAACCGTCGCAAAATACATTTAATAGATTACAAAAAAAATATAAATATTCTGAGGCAGAACAACCAGGATATGGATTTAATTATAAACTAGGATTAAGTTAAAATTGGATAAAAAAAAAGCTCGATCTGATGATCGAGCTTTTCTGTTTTTTGATTTTTAGAGTTAAGCTCTTGTAACGTTTATGGCTCTTGGACCTTTATCGCTTTCTTCAACGTCAAAAGTTACTTTTTCGCCTTCGTTAAGAGTTTTGAATCCATCACCACTAATGTTTGAATGATGACAAAAATAATCGTTACCATCTTCACATGATAAGAAACCAAAACCTTTTTTCTCGTTAAACCATTTTACTGTGCCGTTTTTCATTTTTTTTCTCCTACTAATTTTGCGGGATTTATCCCAAGTGAAATCATTTTAATACTACACATTTAATTCCATAAAACTATGGGATAAAATTTTCACGTATTAGAATTTCTACTCACACGAAGACAAAAAAGATACGGTGATTAACTTGTCAATATCATTTTTTTTAAAATATCTCAACATTATGCATTTAAAAAAATAGTACTTAATTATTTTTATATTTTTTTGCTATAATCTTATCTATCAGATCGTTATTAGGAATAAATGGAAGTGTAATATGATCTGTATCTTTATGGGTCTCATTGTATTCTATGGCTGTTTCAATTGAATTCTCATTTCTTGCCCATGCACGACGTGCAACACCACACATAACATCCCATGGGAATGCCCTTTCTAATATAAAATCTACTCTCTCGCTTCCATCAAGGACCATACCAAATCCACTATTTGAGACCTTTCCTATTCCTACACCACCACCATTATGCAAAGTAACCATACTCATTCCACGAGCTGCGTTTCCTGCATAACATTCTGTACTCATTTCAGCCATAATATTTGAACCATCTTTTATGTTAGATGTTTCTCGGTATGGTGAATCGGTTCCACCAGTATCATGATGATCTCTACCTAACATTATTGGTCCAATAATTCCTTTGCGAACCATATCATTAAATTTAAGAGCTATTGCGAGTCTTCCAGGTGCATCTTGATAAAGAATACGAGCTTGTGTTCCAACTACCAATTTATTCTTCATCGCGTCTCGAACCCATACATAATTATCCATATCCTGATATCTTAGTTCGGCACGAAGATTTTTTATTATTTCTGCTGCTGCATTATCTGTAAGGATTAGATCTTCTTCTCTTCCAGATAGACAAACCCAGCGGAAAGGACCGTAACCAAAATCAAAAAGTTCAGGACCCAAAATATCTTCTACATAACTTGGGAAGATAAATCCATCAAAAGTGTTTTTGCCATTTTTAGCAATTTCCTTAACGCCTGCATCATAAACTGCTTTCATGAAACTGTTTCCATAATCAAAGAAATACGTTCCGCGCTGAGCAAGCACTTTTACATATTCATAATGTTTTTTTAATGATTCATTCACAAGTTGAACAAAGCTATTTCTATCATTAGTAAGCATTTTTGTACGTTCATCAAAGGTTATTCCCTGTGGACAATAACCACCTTCATAAGCTGCATGACAAGAAGTTTGATCGGAAAGAAGATCAATGTGAACATTTTCTGCCACAGCATATTCTAAGAGATCAACAATATTCCCATGATAAGCAATAGAAACACTCTTCTTTTTTGTTAAGTACACAGCAGCCATTGCAAATGTATCTTCGGGTGTTTTTACAACTTTTCCAACCCAACCTTGCTCATGACGTGTTTCAATTCTAGATAAATCTACTTCAGCAAATATCCCAACACCATTAGCAATTTCTACAGCTTTTGGTTGTGCACCACTCATTCCACCCAAACCAGATGAAACAAATAATTTCCCTTTTAGGTCTCCATCTTCAGGGATACCAAGCTTCATTCTACCTGCAATAAGAATAGTGTTATATGTTCCATGCACAATCCCTTGAGGTCCAATATACATCCAGCCACCAGCAGTCATCTGACCATAATTTGCAACACCAAGTGCATTAGCGCGATTAAAGTTTTCTTGATCATCAAATTCTCCGATCATCAAACCATTTGTGTTGATCACACGTGGAGAGTTTGGCGAAGATCTGAAAAGACCAAGCGGATGACCACTCATAACAACAAGTGTATTTTCATGTGTAAGATTTTCCAGATATTGTTTTATTAGAAGATATTGCATCCAGTTCTGACAGACAGCACCGGTTTCTCCATAAGTAACAAGCTCATAAGGATAAAGAGCTGTTGCGAAATCTAAATTATTATCTATCATTACCTGAAAAGATCTTCCTTCCAGACATTTCCCTTTATATTCATCTACTGGTTTACCATAAATATTTTCATCAGGTCGGAAACGATAACCATAGATATGACCGTGCACCATAAGTTCATCTAAAAATTCTGGGGCAATATCCTCATGCAACTCTTCTGGAATATAGCGTAATGCATTTTTAAGTGCAAGTTTAATCTCCTGTTTATTCAAATTCATTTCGCGTCGAGGAGCTCTACGAATTCCATTTTTAAATTCTGGGTATTCTGGCAAAACTGGATCTAATTTAATTTCCATTGCATTTGAAACTGACGAATTATTCATTTATCTCCGCCTTGTTAAAATGTTAGTGTCTTGAATATTTTTGGGAATTGTATGATTCTCAATCAAAATTGAATTAATAAGTTCCTCTAGTTCATCAACTGCGTCTGTAGAGATTTTATTATCATTTCCTTTTGTTAAAATGCATACATGGTCAATATTAGTTGAAGAAATATCGGGTACAAAATCCTTCTCAAGTTTTTCGGTCAGCATAATCGTTCTAGATTTACTAAAAGCATTTTTTGAAAGATATGCAAGATGATTTAGATACAACATGTCATTATGGCCAAGAGTTTTAAAAGTATGAAATACAATCAGTGGAAGAACGCTCATATGTTTCTCGAAATTTCTTTTACCTGTAACACGGTAATGAAGATCAATCTTTTGTCCTAAAAAAATTACTTCAGGAGATTCAGATTGTTCAAATTTGAGATCTTCTTGTAAAGAGTTAAAACTATTTGGAGTAAACACGTAGTTCATATTGAATTTACCATACCCCCAGAAGATCCCGGTATGTTCGCTTATTTCCTGCCTTTTAATGATTATGGAAGCTAGATCATTGAGATAATTGACCGAAAAAATTGGTGATTTTTCGATGAATCCCTTTGAATTAAGTTTGTTAAATTTGTATTTATTATTAGAGATGGCCTTACGGAAGGCATTAAGCATTTCTACAACTTCCTTATTAGATCCGTTACTCTCAGCAATTGCTTTAGATATTTTTCCCCATTTGATATTGATCTCATGAAGGTACATTTTATTTACTGGATTCGTCTCTTCTTTAAGCATTTTACTTAGTATTTCATTATAAAACATTTTTCCCCTTTGTTTTTGAAATTAATAAAATTACTGCAATTCGTTTTAACAATGTAAATTCTAAAGAGTTATAATTTTTGTCAAATTTCTTTTTGATTAGGATTTCAGTGAAATCTCTCGCTCTTTAGGCTTTGATATCAATAATATTTACATTATTTCTTTTCAAGTAGTATCTGCATTTTATCTATATTTACAATATTACTGTAAAACTCTTTAAATTCCTTATATTTATCTATTGGGATATCGGTTTCTTTACGATTTAAAAATCTTGTACATTTCAAGTTTTTCCCATCAAATTGAAGCGTAAGAGAATATTCACCTGCAAATGATGTGAATTCATATTTGTTTTGCAGATCTACTGGTTTTAGATCATTTGGAATTTCTATGATCATCTCTTCTCTACAGTGATTTGCATAATTCCATCTTATAATTGGATATTCTCTGGTTTCATAAGAAATTGCTTTGCTAGGTTCTTTGTTATCTGCCCATGGTATTTTAAGAAAATAAAATTCACCTGCAGTTGTTATATAATCTTCTACAGAATATTCATATTCATAATGAACTTCATGTGTTAGTTTATCGAAATCATTCATTATTAATTTTTCTAATTTTACTGCTGGAAATTCATTTGCCAAGATCTCCGTTAAACGCTTCTCTCTCTTTTTTTGATTCTTATAACGATATGATCTTCTCATACCGGCTGCCAGATCACCTGTCTTAATGCTCTTCTTATTTATTAAGACACTCTTATCACTAAGTATCTTCATATTGCTATATCTTATAACATCTGTTGTATTTGAATATTCACTTGGTAAAAAAATGAGTTCATTTTGATTTTCCATGATTAGTAAACAACATCCATCGATCATTGAACTTGGAATGGTTGAATAATCATAATTTTGGGCAGTATGATCAAGGTATCTCAATCCTTCATCTGTCTCAACAGCTACTATACAATGTGTAAATGCTGCTATGGATGGCAATTGATTCTTATTGAGAGCGTAATCATAAGTATCGGCTAACACAAAATATGCATTTACTCCGATCTCTTTCAGCATAGCAATACTAAGTGCAGAAACATCCTTACAATCTCCTAATCTGTTCACAAGTACATCTCTTGCTTTTTGAGGAACATAAGCAGATTGACGGAAAGAGACACTGCTATAGGTAATATTCTCAATAATGTATTCATAAATTCTTTTTACTTTTTCCTTTTGATCAAGATCCGGTTCATCCACAAACAAGCTATTTACAACTTCTGTGATTTCATATGAACTCTTTGTTTTAGTTGTAGCAATTTTTTTATACCAGTCTGCAATGTACTGCCAATCGGGGATACTACTAACAAATAGCACTTTGCCAACATCTTTTGAATTGGGCATTTGATATTCTTGCTCAATAGCATCTTCATTATTTGTTTGCCAACTGTATAACATATTTTCTTCAATTTCGGTTATTTTTGGCTTTAAGTCTATATTCATTGTCTTATATTGGAACTCTATCTGTTTTGGAACTAAAAGAGAATATCGAACTGTTTGCACAGGAATGGGATATGAAAGACTCTCCACATCCCAGAAATGACCAAGCATATCACCAGATTGATAATCTTCCAATTTCCATTTTAAATAAATTACATCGTCTGGTTCCAAAGTTTTAAAAACAACCTGGTTCCTATTTTTATCACCCTGAATTCTAGAACCATCCTGTTTAATAACAACCCCTTCCTCAATAACAAGTCTTTGTTTATAAGAATTGTATCCAATCCCATATTCTTGAAACTTCTCAATACCCTCTTGGTTGAAAACTTTTATCAATAGCTCGTGCTCTGTAATTGAACCACATTCAGGATATACAACTCTTTTTTTATCCATTAAAATAATCATTGAGTTATCATCTGGATAATCTTCATGAGTACTCGAATCAGCTATCAATTGTTCTATATCATTGGTTTTAAAACAATCAAAGATCGAACCCTTGTCTTCTAATTCTCTAATATTATCATGTGAGTTGTAATCATTTTTTTCGTAAAGGAGAGCTTTTTGATATGCTTCTATTGCTTTCTCATTTTGTTTTGCATGTCGGAAAATCTTTCCTAGCCTAGCCCAATATGGTCCGTAAGATGGTGCTGTTTTCAATGCCTGTCGTATATAGTGTTCAGCTTCTGAGTATTGCTGAAGTTCAAGATAAACATCTGAAATATTTACTAAGTACGTAGGAGAATCCGGAACCAACTCAACCATTTTTTCACTGTAGTTCTTCCAGGATAACAAATCACCATCTTTCAATGTAAAATCAACAAGTATAGAAAGAACTTCTACTGAATAGTTCTTTTTTAAAACACCTTTCATTATTTTAATAGCATTATAATATTGTTTAGTAGTTTCTACTGTTAGTAATGCTTTTAGGTAAGCAAAATTAAAATTATGAGGATCTGATTTATATCCCTCTTCAACAGTTGAGATTAATTTATCATACAGTTTACGTACAGCATAATATCTAATTTTTGAATCATAATAATCTTTTTTATTACAGTGTTTATCCATTATTTCAATTAATTCATCCGCTTTCTCATATTCCTGATTGGTAATAAACTTATTAAACCTATATTTTATTCCCAATGGAATAGTTTCATTTAGTTCATAAAGTTTTTCTGTGGCTGTTATCCTTTCATCTTCCTTCTCGCCACGTAAATAAGCAATAGCTAAATCATAATAAACAAGTGAACAATTGGGTACCACATCTAATACCTCTTTCAAAATCAACTCAGCTTCAATGGCTTTATCCTGCATGAAATAGGCAGTCGCCAGCATTATGTAGTTTTCCGGATGTTCAGGGTTTTTCTTAATTTGCTGCTCAAAATATTTAAATGCAAAATGATCAATTACCTTAATTGGTGCAATGGGTTTAGAAATATAATTTTTATTTTCCAGAGAGTACTTTAATCCATCGATCGGGTTTCCACTAGCATCAGTAATTCGAGCATAAAAATTACAATTATTTATCTCAGAAAAGCCTGTTTTAATAAGCAGTCTATTCCAACCTTTTTGCAATTCTGTCTCAACAATATAAGAATCTTCAGAATTATTGTTTTCATCACTGATCTCAAAAATATTTTCATCATTCAAAAATACTTTTAAAGATCCCGAGGTACCTGTACGGATCTGTGCAGATTGTTTCATTGGAGAGAAAACAAAACTATTTCCATAATATATTGCTTCACTCGCTCCAAAATGTTTTCTAAAGTCGACCCATACATACATATCTGTGGGAGTATTTTGAAACCAGAAAGTAGGAACTTTTTCTTTTCCTTCATATTCAGCCAAGGGATCGTAACTCTCCTCGGGGGGATAAACAGTATCATGTCCGGAAGCAGAAATATTTTCGAATGGTCCTATCATCATCCAATTACTAATTGTGTTAGTCTTTGCTACATATTGCCTTGCTTTAGAAAGTTTCTTTTTTGATGAATAGAACTTTGCTAATTTGTTGTATAATACAGCTTGCAATTCACCTGTAGGGTCACCTTCTTTTGCAACAACCTCAATATACTTCACAAAATTAGATTTTTTAGTGTTCTCAATATTATTCATAATAAATGTGGGAAAAAAGCTATAAAGATATGGATATTTATTATCTGTATATTCAAGTCCTTTTTCTAAAGTTTCCCATCCTTCTAAAGATTTTTCCTGCATTTTATAAAGTAATGTAAGCCCCATATAAGCTCGAAAATTTGCTTCATCTAAATCTAAAGCACTTTTAAAATTATCTTCAACTAAATCGAGGTCATTGAGCTGCCAGGCATTCCAAGCTTCGTTAACTTTAACTTCACTTTCTGGGGTTAAACCAAAAATAATTGTAGGTAAAATCATTAACAGAACCAGTAATTGCTTCATTCCTTTCTCCTATTAAATTTGAATTTTATTATTTTCTGTGAATGATTATTCACATTGTTACAGAATTAGTTTATTTGTTAAGATGGACAATTAGTCAAGATTTTTTAAAGTACAAAATATCTTTATTGACATCAATATTAATGTAACCCAATTCTGAATATGTGAGGTAAAGATGAAAATCATTAAAAATGCATTTATTCTAAAAAGTAAAAAGGCACAAGTATTCGATATTCTCTTTGATGATAAGATTATAAAAATTGCAAAAAGCATAAAAGTAGAACCTGATATTGAAGTTATCGATCTTCATGGCAAATTACTCATCCCAGGCTGCATAGATGCTCATGTGCATTTTAATGACCCCGGATTTACCGATCGTGAAGATTTTACTACAGGTACAACGGCAGCGGCTTTTGGGGGAATTACAACAATTATTGATATGCCCTGCACTTCAACTCCTGCTGTAACAAATTATGAGAATCTACATAAAAAATTAAACGTTATCAGTTCAAAAGCTATTGTAGATTTTGCACTTTGGGGTGGAATAAGAAAGAATGATTTTCCAATAGATTATAAAATGATAATGAAATTATGGCAATCTGGAGTTGTTGGGTTTAAAATTTATACCATATCAGGTATGGAAACATTTACCGCTTTATCCTACAAAGATATTGAAAATGTGTTCAAAAAATTCCCGGAAATTCTATTTGCATTTCATGCCGAAGATGAAAGTGTGATAAATAACTCAATGAACATATTTACCAATGAACAGCTTAAACTACCTGAGAATTATGTGAAGACCCGGCCAGTAAAAGCAGAGACAACCGCTGTGAAGAAAATAATTTCATCTGTAGGCAAAAAGAATAAGGTTCACTTTGTTCATATAAGTAGTAAAAATGCTGCCAAATTAATTTTAGAAAGTAAAGAAAAATTTAATGTCTCTTTTGAATCTTGCCCTCAATATCTACAATTTACCTCAAGTGATTTTCCAAGTTTAAAAGGAAAGTTGAAAACTGCCCCACCTGTAAAATTTGAAGAAGATAAAGATTATTTAAGAAACTGCTTGAAAAATGGAACACTAGATTTTGTTACAACTGATCATGCAGGATGTGACTATAAAAAAGGAAAAGTCTTTGATGATTTTTCAAAAGTTTATAATGGAATCCCCGGAACTGAATTAATGATACCTTACTTATTCTCAGAATTTTATTTAAAAGAAAAAGTGAGTCTAAAACGGATGATTGAGTTAACTTCCGAAAATGCTGCAAAACGTTATGGATTATTCCCAAAGAAGGGAAGTTTACAAGTTGGAACAGATGCAGATTTTACGATTATAGATTTATCTAAACCCTACCTCGTAGATGAATCTGATCTTCATTCTATAGGTAAGTATTCTCCATTCCACGAAACTGAACTTGCCTGTTCAATTGATAAAACCGTTGTTCGAGGAAATATTGTATTCGATACAGAAAAAGGCATATTGCAAGAGCCCGGTTATGGAAAATTTATCAGTAGATCTTGATCATTTAAGTAAAAGCATCTTATTCGTTTGCTGATGATCTCCTGAAATTAATTTATAAAAATATATACCCGAAGAAACCTGCTGATCTTTTGAATCAGTTCCATTCCAATTAATACTATTTATTCCTAATTTAAAATTTGTAATTTCTAAATCTTTAATTTTCTGTCCCTTCAAATTGTATATTATTAGTTCTGTGTTTTCGATATTATTAGTACCTAATTCAAAATATATCGTTGTTGATGGGTTGAAAGGATTGGGATAATTGTTCAAATTAAAATCTAAACTTGCTAAATCCTCATGAGCTGAGGAAGCCATATCTACATCACTTGAATAACGAGGTTCAATTCTATACGAGCTATAAGCGTAATCGACTATTCCCGTTACATCATACATCTCTCCGATAGTCGGAACAAAAGCATACATTATGTCATTAATCATGATCGAACCTGATCCATCATCAACTAACCATTCACCATATCCAGCATCATAATCTGTACATTCTGCGTTATCAATATGTACAAGAACACCTTCATAATCTTCTTGATTTACATCTATAGTTGATAGAAAAACAGCTTCGGGAAGATCATTTCCACTTGATAGAATTGAGTATTCTACAATATCTGTTAATTCTGTTTTATCAAAATATTCTTCTACTACAGCCGTAATATTTATCTCATCACCCTGATCAACCTCGGTTCCATAATCATATACAAATATACCATTCCAAGCATCAGCTCCATCTTGCAGAAAATAACTATTTTCACCAACACCCGTTACGATACCATTCGTGATAACTTCTACGCCTGTTAATGGGGATGCTCCAACTTCAGAATATTGAATCTCGTAAATTGTATAATCTGTGGTTGGCTCAATAATGTGAAAGGGATTATTACTTTCATCGATCGGATCGCCATTCTCCGTATCAGAAATCACAATTTTATAATCCCCTAAATTTTGCTCTAAAGGAATAGTCCATGTCCATTCACCATCATTTTCAGTAGAAGCAACAAGAATTTCCCTTTCATCAGAAGTCTCATTTTGCAATTCGATCTTTACATTCCCATTAAAATTAGAACTAACCCACTTTATTATGTGTTCTGTTCCCTGCTGCCATCTCTCTTCAATATTTGGAATACTTACGATAAGCAAAGGTTCTGAAGAAGTAATAGTATTGAAATCCGCAAAAACCGGTAAGTGATCTGATGCATTGTATAAAGCATCTGCAACTTCCTGTGAGACAGCCGAGTTAGTACCGGCATTTATCGATAGATTAAAATGTAACCCATCATTCCCAAATGAAGTAATTGTATTATCTATATATTCTAAACCAGAGCCATTATTTAATTGATACGAAGAGAAAATAAAGTCAAACCTATCGTCAAG
>JAVCCD010000191.1 GCA_030765665.1 Candidatus Tenebribacter mawsonii
ATAGGTTCTAAAAATTGATGAAATTTTACTTGCAAATCTTGAGTCATTTTTTTTCTTTTCAACATATTCATGATAGCTCCTTGGGTATTGATTTTCGACAATTCAATTTTCTCTGAGGAGCTATTTCCGTAAACTGCTTTTTCAAGACTTTCTAGATTGATAAATCACTTAATTATAAACTATTATGAAAATTTTATTCTAAATTTTGGGAGTATGCGTGCATTATAATTATGTAGATTTTCTGCATAAAAAAAAGCCATCCGGCAACTACCGAATGGCTTTTTTTGTTTTACATTAATTATTTTCTTTTTAATTTTTTCAATTTAGGGTTATCTTGAAATTCTCTTCGTGGGTGATCAAGCATTAATTCTTCTGCTTTTTCTTGTTGTTCTGGTGTTAAGAAATTCCATCTTTGCTTTTGTTGCTCAATTCTATTTTCAGCCATTTCCTGCTTAATTTCAAAGATATCTCCAGTAAGCTTTTTTGCCAGTTTGAAATCTTTATTCTTCATGGCAATTCTCTTATCGATCTCCAATAATTTCAGATCAGAACCTGCAACGATCATCTCTTTTTTACTGCTTATTCTAAGATCTTCCACTTGTTCTTTTTGTTCATCAGTAAGATCTAACTCTTCACACATCATTTCATAACCATCATGCATTCTGTCTTGTCGATCTCCATCGTTAAACATTTTTCCTTTCATAGAACGATGTTCACCATCCTTAATTCCTCTACAATCTCCATCGAAAGCTGTTAATAAACCGATTACAGCTATTATCCCGATTAATACAAATGCTAATTTTTTCATTTTAATTCTCCTTAAATTTTGTAAGGTATCTAAGCTAGACTATTTCCAGTAGCTTTTTACCCATTTCCATCCACGTCTTGTGCGTTCCCAGCTTCCTCGAATCCAGATCTTTCCTTCTTTTTTCTTGATCCAACTCCCTGGAACCCACACGTAGTTTTCTTTCTTTCTATGCCATTGCCAATACCCATCAACCCAAACATGCTTAATACCCGGGCGTTCAGATCTGATTTCCGTTTTGTTTCTTGGTGGTGCAATTTTTATGTATAATGTCTTTTTTGCACATCCGCTAAAGAGAACCATAGTTAAGAGTATACCGAAAATTGCTTTTTTCATTTTCTTCGTCCTCTTTCGAACTCTGGTTGTCTTTCATCAGGTCTTAGATCTTTATGAAAAAATTGTTTAGCTTCTTCTGCTGTCATACTTTTTCTGAGCTTAACAAAAGAAAGCCCGATCTCTTTTTCCATAGTTGTTTGTTTTTCTATAGCAATGTTCAATCTTTCTAACAATTGCTTTTCATTAAGATCTTCTTCCATCAGGGAAAGGATGAATTCTCTTCTTGCTTTGAAGTATTCGCGATGTTTTTCATCCATTTCTTTTCTTAATTCACGGAAATCGTCTCTACAGTGTTTGGGTAATCTTGGTCTTCCCTGTACCTGTTCATGTAACATAGGTGGTCTAATCACACGATGCATTAAGAATGTTCCAAAGAAGGCAAAATTAAATGCTAACGAGATAATAAGTAAAATTAAGATTGTTTTTTTAGACATCATAATCTCCTTCAAAATAACTGTACAAAGAATCTTCTCCGATAGAAATATCAGAATCCTGAGTATCCGAATAAAGTCCTTTACTAAGCATAACACCAGTCATAAACGATATAGCGACAGAAGCAGCAATGGAAAAGCTGACAACTTTTTTCATGAATGGATTTGCATGACTTTTGGATACAGAATTTAATATTTTCTCGTTGAGTCCTGCAGGAACTTCTTCTTCAGTATATTGAAAAAGGAAATTTTCTACTTGTTGTAAATTTCTTATCTCGTGCTGACAGAGGTGACAGCTACTAATATGCTCGCGAACTTTTTTGTGCTCCATTTCACTAAGTTCACCAGCGATATAGGCATTTAATTTTTTTTCAAAGCTACATTCATTACTTCGCTTCATCTTTTACCACCTCTGTCCCTTTAGACAATATTTGGTTTGTTTTCCTGCATTTTCTTTTTTTCATTTATTATTATAATTAGTTTTTTTTTTGCACGTACCAGTTTGGAATCAACTGCAGATTGAGTTGTTTCCAGTACTTCAGCTATTTGTTTATAACTCATTTTTTGATAATATTGTAAATCAATTAAGAGTGCTTCCTTAGGTTTAAGTTGAGAAATTGCTTCTTTTACAAGTTTGTTTTGTTGCTCATTATTTTTGGTCGATGTATCTTCAAAATGCTCCATTTCGTTATAATTTGTAACTAATTTATTTTTTTTATCTCTTTTTTTTATATGGCTCAAAGCTTTATGATAAGCTGTTCTAAATAGATAGCTTGTATAGGATGACTCTTTTATTGAATTCATCTTTTTATGAAATGCAATAAATGTTTCCTGAAGAATATCTTCAGCATCCTCTTTATTACGGAGGATCCTTAAAAGATAATTATACAATTTCTTGCTCTCATTCTGCAGAAGTACTTCAAATTTATTATCATTCATCATTAATTCCAAAAATAAATTATACTAATATATATGACAATCAATTAATATTATTACTGCATAATAACTAACAAAATTGATAAAATAAATTAATTTCTTGCCAGATACGGAGTGGATTTTTTTTTAGATCAATCTAATGTAAAATAAAGGATTAGGAAGGTGAATTATGTCAAAAGTTTGTGATGTCTGTGGAAAGGGAGCACAAGTTGGTAATCATAGAAGTCACGCTATGAACGCTACAAAGAGGAAATTTTATCCTAATCTCCATAAAATTAAAGCGGAGATTGACGGAAAGGTTAAGTCCGTTAAAGTATGTTCTTCTTGTTTAAAGGGCAATAAAGTAAAAAAGGTTATTTAAAACCAATAAATTTTTTATAAAAGACCGGTAACGGTCTTTTTTTTTGTCCAAATTTTCAAAAAAAACTCTTTACTGTAAAATCCACGATAATCATATTGTATCCAATTCAAATCTTGGAGAGGAAAATGGAACTTGTATTAGAAAAAATCAACACACCAGAAGAGTGCAATATTATCTTTGGAATGTCACATTTCATTAAAACAGTTGAAGATCTTTATGAATCATTAGTTAACAGTGTTCCTGGTATTAAATTTGGACTCGCTTTTAATGAAGCATCAGGTCCTTGTCTTGTTCGCAAAGAGGGAACTGATGATGATCTTATGCGAATCGCAACTGATAATCTGCGTAGAATTGGTGCTGGGCACACATTCCTAATAGTATTAAAAGACACATTTCCTCTCAATGTTCTTCCATCGGTTAAAGCATGCAGAGAAGTAGTAAATATCTTTTGTGCTACAGCAAATCCTGTGCAGGTAATTTTAGCTGAAACAGAACAGGGTAGAGGTGTTCTTGGTGTTATAGATGGTTCATCACCGAAGGGAATAGAGCTTGATAGCGATATAACACATCGAAAGAATTTTTTAATTGATATCGGCTACAAAAGATAATGAGAACTTTTATCGCATTGGATCTTCCTGAAGATATTAGAGAAAATATTGCCGGGGTTATTAATAATTTTCGATCCACTTGTCCGCTTGGTGTAAATTGGATTCCATCAGAAAATCTTCATGTTACTTTCCAATTTATTGGTGAAACAAAAGAAGAAGACCTTTCTGAAATTTCAGAATTATTAGAAACAAGTTTTTCAGGAATTTCTGTTCCTATATTCACAAACCCAAAATTGGAAATCCTGCCAGGCAGAGATCCAAAAATTATTTGGATCAGTTTAGAAAATAATGATAGTTTAATATTGAAAACATCAAAAAAACTAAAAAGTAAATTAAGACAATTGGGTTATAAAATTGATTCAAGACAACTACGTTTTCACATAACTTTGGGTAGAATAAAAAAAAGGTTGCCAGATAAACTAATAAAACAAATATTAACTACAGAGTTAAAGATAAAAAGCTTTGAGGTTCCGAAAGCTACACTATATAAGAGTTTACTTAGTCCTCAAGGATCACGTTATTTTGAGATGTTAAATTATGTTTTTTAAACAAGGAGTTAATTATGGCTGTGAAAGATAAAAATTCAGCTTTGAAAACCGCACTCACTCAATTAGATAAACAATTTGGTGTCGGCACGATCATGAGGATGGGAGATAAACCAAAAGTAGCTGTAGGAGTTATTCCTACTGGAGCGATTAATTTAGATGCAGCATTGGGCATTGGAGGAATTCCAAAAGGTAGGATTACAGAGATCTATGGTCCAGAAGCTTCCGGTAAAACTACACTTGCCTTACATTGTGTAGCAGAATCTCAAAAACAGGATGGTGTTGTGGCATTTATTGATGTGGAACACGCACTTGATCCTATTTATGCCGGCAATATTGGTGTTGATACCGAGAATCTTCTTTTATCTCAACCAGATGGTGGAGAGCAGGCATTGGAGATCGTAGAAACACTCGTACGTAGCAATGCGATAGACCTAATTGTTATTGACTCAGTGGCAGCACTTGTTCCACGTGCAGAGATTGAAGGCAGTATGGGTGATACTCATGTTGGTTTGCAGGCACGCTTGATGTCGCAAGCACTTCGCAAGCTAACTGGAATAATCAGCAAATCAAATACGGCAGTTATATTTATTAATCAAACGAGAATGAAAATAGGTGTTCCTGCTTATGTGAATCCAGAAACCACAACCGGTGGTGTTGCTCTAAAATTTTATTCATCATTAAGAATGGAAGTGAGAAGAGTTGGATCGATTAAGCAAATTGGACAGGGTGCAGAGATTATTGGAAATAAAACGCGTGTAAAGGTAGTAAAAAACAAGTTCGCACCTCCATTTAAAAAAGTGGAATTTCCAATAATATTTGGAAAAGGAATATCACATTTTGACCTTCTTGTGGAAATAGCTGTTGAGCATGATATTGTAAATAGAAGCGGTTCATGGTTCTCATATGGTGAAACAAAGATTGGGCAGGGATCAGATAAAGTTAAAGATTTTCTACTCGAGAATGAAGATATTCTAAATGAAATCGAATTGAAAGTTAAAAAAGTTTTAGGATTAATTGAATCATCTGAAGATGAAATTAAAGACGATAAAGAGGACTAAAACTACATCGATAGTTTTAGTTAATGAAGAATATTGGGGGATCTTACCGGATAAGATCCTCCATTTTTATTGTAAGGCACAGCTTGAATATTTTAAACTAAGCGATGAAGAAGCGAGTAAACTTCTTGAGGAAATTAAAAAACAATCTTGGAATAAACTACTTGATTACCTTGCTTATCGTGAGCGTTCTTTAGGCGAATGTCAAGAATTCCTTTCCAAAAAAATATTTCTTCAACAAGAACTTCAGCCAATATTGCTCGAGAAAGCAGTTTCCCTGAATTTTATTGACGATACCAGATTTGCAGAGTTATTCACAGATGATCTTATCCGGAATTTAAAAAGTAAAGCTGAAATTAAAAATAAACTTTATGCAAAAAAGATCAAAGAAGATATAATCTCAAAAACAATACAAAAAAAATACTGTCCTGATGTTGCTGCTGAAATTTTAGAAAAAAATATCACGAAGGGAAAAAGAAGGTTCATGAGTCTTAATAAAAAAGAGCAAAACGAGAAATTATTAAACTACTTGACGCGTAAAGGTTTTGCCTATTGGGAAGTAATAGAAAAACTAAGGGGATAATTATGGGTGAAGTAAAAAAGGTGAAGTATTCTTATGATCAGTTGCATGATCTGGTTAAACAAATTGCAGATAAAATTACAAATAGCGGAATTCAAATTGATCTTGTAATAGGAATTGCAACTGGTGGCTGGATACCAGCAAGAATTTTACGAACTTTTCTTCCTCATGATGGAAGATTCCCTAAACCGCTCTACTCAATTGGTATAATAAATTATGATAGTGAAGATAACTTATTAGATGATCCGACAATTGTGCAGGACCTACCGGTAAATATTGGTTTTCAAAATAAAAATGTCTTATTGGTCGACGAAGTCGCTGATTCGGGTGGAACTTTTGTAAAAGCAAAAGAATATATTGAAGCACTATCTCCTAAAGGTTTATATACAGCAGTAATTCACCTTAAAGATAAGAGTAAATTCAAACCAGATTTCGTGGGTGAAAATGCCGGAAATAACTGGATCGTCTATCCATGGGATGTTAAATGATGATTAGGGATGAGGAATGAGAGGTTAGGAATTTGAAATGAAAAATGATGTAATAAAAGTCTCTAATATTGTTGCGCACATTCATAAAATTGCCAATCCTGCTCTCGCTTATGAATGGGATAATGTTGGTTTTCAACTTGGTAATGGTAATCAAGAAGTAAAAAAAATCCTTCTCACATTAGATGTTACTGAAAATGCCATCAATAAAGCAATAAACGAAAATATTGATTTAATAATTTCTCATCATCCTTTAATTTTCAAACCAATTAGTAAGATCACGAATCCCATCTATCTTAAATTAATAAAAAATAATATTTCAGTTTTTTGCGCTCATACAAATTTGGATGTTATTAAGAAAGGAGTGAATTTTGCTTTAGCTAAAAAACTTGATTTGCAAAATATTGAATTTCTTTCAACAGAATCGGGAGCTTCAGTTTACCAGATTGCAGTTTATGTACCATCAACAAGTATGGTGAAAGTAGCTGATACGGTCTTTGCTTCTGGAGCGGGGATTATTGGAAATTATAGCAATTGTATGAATGACTATGAAGTTAGTGGTCAATTCATGCCGGTAGAAGGAAGCAATCCTGTTTTGGGTACAAAAGATAAATTGGAAAAAGTTGTTGAACGTAAATTGGAATTCTTTGTTGATTCTTTTAAATTATCCAAAGTCATTGAAGCAATGAAAAAAGCTCATCCTTATGAAACTCCGGCTTATTCAGTAAATCTTCAATCTAAACCTAATGAAAATTATGGGCTTGGAATACTGGGAGAATTACAACAGGAGATGACTCTGGAGGATTTTGCCAAAACAGTTAAGAAAAATTTGCAATCTCCATTTATAAAATTATGGAAAGCCGGAAAATCTGCAAAA
>JAVCCD010000286.1 GCA_030765665.1 Candidatus Tenebribacter mawsonii
ACTTGGAAATTCATGGAAAAATATAAAACTTCAGTTGATGGTCATTATCAAATGTGGCAAGATACGGAAGATTACGACAAGAATACATTAAAGCTTGGTTTAGGATTTGCTTATGATCCTCTTAGCGGTTATGGTTCATGGTATGAGAAAATCCCGCTGAGAATTGGCGGCTATTACCGTGAACTTCCATTCGATGTGAATAATGAAAAGATAATTGAAAAAGCACTTACTTTTGGCTCTTCAATTCCCTTAAAATCTCCCAACAAAAAAATTGAATTTGCAGTTACATATACAACTCGCGGAGACGTAGACAAACATGGAATCAGTGATGAATCCATAATGTTCTCATTTGGTATTACCGGTTTTGATATTTTTAAGAAACGTTATAAAAGAATTGAACATCGCGAAATCCCCGAAGAGGATGAGGGCAGGTAAAAACTCTATGAAATTCAGGTGGAACTATAAGCATTCTGATGAGGATACAATCTTTGGTCAGATAAAGGAAAACAGGAAGATCAGTGATTCCTTTATCCATTCATCAATGACCGATTTGCCGGATCATTCGTTGCTCAAAGATATCGATATTGCAGCCAACAGAATTATTGAGGCTGTTCATCAAAAAGAGAAGATCATTATCTATGGGCATGACGATGTGGATGGAATAACATCCACCTATATTTTATATGATTTTCTGGAGAAACTTGGTTCTCAAAATCATTTTTATTACATTCCAAATAGACTTATAGATAGTCATGGCATCCAACAGAATTTCATTGATAAAGTAAAAGATGACAGATTTGATTTAGTAATCACGGTGGATGGTGGTGTTTCCTGCAAGAAAGCAATTACACAGATCAATGAACTTGGTTGTGATGTTATTGTTACTGATCATCATATCGTTCTTGAGAATCTGTTACCTCCTGCTCTGGCAATTATTAATCCAAAACAACAAGAATGCAAGTTCCCATTTGATATGCTAGCAGGTGTTGGTGTCGTATATTTCCTAATAAAGAGAATCTCTGAAATTACTGGAATTACAGATGACAGAAATTATCTCTTCTGGGTGGCTGTAGGCAGTATCTCCGATAAGGTTCCACTATTAGGTGTTAATAGAATTTTTGTGAAGGAAGTGATGGATACTTGGAGCACTTTTGATGATAACACACTGTATAAACTTAGCCCTTATTTAGAGCCAGGAATCAATTATTCACAGAGAATGAACAATATTCATTACATTATTAAATTGCTCTCTAATGGCAGAGGAAAAAATGGTGAACACAAAAGTATGAAGTTGCTTGTGACCCATAACAAAGAAAAAGATAGAATCATCAATGAAATGCAAAACCAACAAAAAAATCAAGAATTAAAACTTGAAAACATTCGTCGTTATATCAGAACAAAACTTCCACGAACCTTTGAAAATCATTTTATCTTTAGGGATTTAGATCATCAAATTCCATTTGAACTTTTGGGTTATTCTGCCTCTTTTATAACTAAGAAACATAAAATTCCAGTAGTTTTTATTAAGAACAAAAATGGTATAGCTATTGGCGAAGCCCGTGGCACAAATGGCATTAATCTGGTAGATGCTTTCACTCATGCCCGTGAGCATCTTATACAATATGGTGGTCATGCAAAAGCTGCCGGATTTACTATTAGAAGCAGTGAAGTAAATAATTTCATAAGCAAATTTAATGAATATATAAACTTGAAACAAGCAGTAATAGAAGAGAATAAAAGAATTGATATAGATGCTGTAATCAGCAGCAGAGAACTTGATAAATTCAACGAATATATTAAAATGGACTATAATCTTCTACAGCCTTTCGGTCAGGGAAATCCCGAACCAAAATTTCTACTTATTGATTACCTCCCTCAGCGTGATGTTCAAAGAATGCAATTTAAAAAATTGGAGAGTAAGATGGAACCGGAAGTACCCTATAATATCGTTTTCACTTTCAACAATTCATCTTTTAAATCCATAGATTACAGAGAAAAAAGATATATGTTATAAATGGAGATATTATGAAAGTTATACATGAACTATGTGATATTTGTGGAACCTGCGTTGCAGTGTGTCCGGTTGATGCGATCTCGGTTTCAGAATTTATTGTAGAGATAGATAACAACATTTGTACTAATTGCCTGAACTGTTTAAAAGTATGCCCGGCAAAAGCTATCGAGGAAGGTGAATAATGATTAAAGATAGATATGATGTCGTTGTAATTGGAGCAGGACCTGCAGGAAGTGTTGCAGCCAGATATGCAGCTGAGAACGGTGCATCTGTTCTTATGTTGGAACGGGACCGAGAACCGGGGATTCCTGTACGTTGTGCAGAAGGTGTTTCTCATAATGGTATTGCTCCATTTATTGATATTGATAAACGCTGGATAGCCTCGCAAATAGATATTGCAATGCTTACCTCACCAAATGGTGAAAGTGCATTGATGCACAATAATGGAATAGGATACGTTCTTGAGCGTAGAATATTTGATACTGCACTTTGCGAGCTTGCTGCCAAGCATGGAGCACAATTAGTTACAAAAGCAAATGCTCTTGATCTGATTAAAGAAAACGACAAAATTATTGGCGTAAAATATCGCTATATGGGAAAAACAAGAGAAGTGAAATGTGATATTGTTATTGCTGCTGATGGTACAGAATCTCGCGTTGGAAGATGGGCAGGAATAAAAACAGCTGTCGCTCTTAGAGATATTGATACTTGCGTACAATATACTCTTGCAGGTTTGGATATTAAAAAAGATACTTGTGAGTTTTATTTCGGAAATGAGGTTTCACCAGGTGGATATATTTGGATCTTCCCGAAATCCGATAGTACTGCAAATGTAGGTATTGGAATTTCCGGACATCTATCTCACGAAAAAGGACCAAGGGAGTATTTAGATAAATTTGTAGCTCAGAAATTCCCCAATGCAACCATTACTTATACAGTTTATGGAGGTGTTCCAACTGCGGCAACATTAGAAGAGATAGTTAAAGATAATATCATGTTGGTCGGTGATGCTGCCCGTCAAGTAAACCCAATTACTGGCGGTGGAGTTGTTCAGGGAATGATAGCAGCAAGTATAGCTGGAAAAGTAGCAGCGGAAGCGATTAAAAAGGGAAGATTCGATGCAAAATTCCTAAAAAAATATCGTAAAGAATGGGACAAAACTTTAGGAAACACGCAAAAAATTATGCACTCAATGAAAGAAAAATTCCTATTTATGACAGATGAAAGATTTAATAATTTAGTAAACTTTTGTAAGAAAATACCTTCGGATAAATTTAGCTTAAAAGCTCTATTTACAGAAGCTGTAAAAGGTGATCCTAAACTGATGCTGGATGTAGCAAAATCATTTGTTGTGAGTAAAATAAAATTGAAATGACCTCAAAACAGAAGAAGGAGTTATATCGAAAACTAATTCACATAAGTTTGATATTACTGCCACTCTCCTACTATTTTATTTTTCATTATAACCGGAAACTGATGTTTCTGGTTTTAGTACCACTTACCGTAATAGCACTTATTATTGATGTAGTTCGCCTTGAGCATAGAACATCGAAACGAATATTCCTGAACTTAGTTGGAATTCTTCTTCGTAAGCATGAATTTGACAACTTTACCGGAGCTACTTACATGATGATTTCAGCATTAATGTGTATTGGCTTTTTCCCCGCTGAGATCGCAGTTGCTTCGCTTGCATTCCTGGCAATTGGAGATACGTTAGCTGCACTAGTTGGTATTCCATACGGTAAAAGAAAATTATTCAATACTGCAAAAAGCTTAGAGGGGAGCCTAGCCTGTTTTATCGGATGTTTTGTTTTCGGACTTCTTTTTTTAGGTCCGGTAGTTGCCTTAGCAGGAGCCGTTACTGCAACTATTGCAGAATTTTCCAGGATCCCCATTGACGATAATATAAAGATTCCAATAGCATCTGGATTGGTAATGAGCCTTGTAAATATGTTTTTCTAGAAAGAGGATGGATAAATGAAATTATCATTTGTGATACCAGTTTTTAACGAACAGGATAGCCTGAATCAATTGTACTCAGAAATTATTGAGAATGTAAAAGAATACGAATATGAGATTATTTTTATTGATGATGGTAGTACGGATGACAGCTATACAATTTTGCAGATATTAGCTTCCGAATCTAAAAACGTAAAACTAATAAAACTAAGGAAAAATTTTGGAAAATCTGCCGGTTTGAGTGTTGGATTTGATGTAGCAGAAGGCGATATCATCTTCACTATGGACGCAGATCTTCAGGACGACCCTAAAGAGATTGAACATTTCATTAAGAAGCTGGATGAAGGATACGATATGGTTACAGGTTGGAAAATTAAACGCCGAGATCCGATCTCAAAAACTTGGCCTTCTAAACTTTATAATAAGGTCACCTCCGACACATTTAACTTAAAATTGCATGACTATAATTGTGGTTACAAAGCGTATAAAAAAGAGGTGATAAACGAGCTTGATATTTATGGAGAGATGCATCGTTATATTCCTGCTTTAGCTAACTCATTAGGATTTAAAGTCGCAGAAATTCCTGTTCATCATCGTAAAAGAGAATTTGGGAAAACAAAATATGGCTCAGAACGATATTTGCGTGGATTTCTAGA
>JAVCCD010000275.1 GCA_030765665.1 Candidatus Tenebribacter mawsonii
CATCAATTCCTGGCTCAATTACAAACATTGCATCTTCAGAGTAATCAATTTCAGGATGTTCCTTACTATAATCTATGGGTGAATATCGTACTCCTCCAGCACCAATCATGGTGTGTACATTTAAATGTAAAAGTTGGTCCGAAGCAATAATATATTCAATTAATCCACCCCAACATCCAAATTCTAATTTTACGTTTTCAATATCCGACAAATCTGTTGGACTGATCAATGCATAACCTTTTCCTCCAAAACCTAAACGGTGATTCATGATCCATGCTCCTTGTCCTCCCATAAAAACTCCTGTTCCTCCATTCACCTGTCCTACTCTTGTAAAAAAGGCTCCATAACCTCCATTTTCTATTTCACCACCAAGCAAAGTTTGTTCCTGAGCGATTCCTGCATAAGAAAATAATGCGACTGCGATTAAAATAACTAGTTTTTTCATGATTTGTTTCTCCTATAATTTAAAGTGTTAATAATTAATATAAATCAAAATTTCATATCAAAGGTGAAGCAAAATGAAAGGCTAATCGCTCTAGTTGATGGGATAGGACGAATTCACAAAACAAGAATGTGTAAACAGTTGTTTTTTAGATAAATAACAAGGAGTTCGAATATATTGGGTAGGTTCGCTTAGATCGGGGAAAGTATTTCTGACTAATTTTTAAAATACTCACTTGGAGATTTGCTTAAGTTTTTCTTAAAAAAAGTATTAAATGTAGTTTTAGAATTAAAACCACTTTCAAATGCAATTGAAAGCAGTGTAAATTGCTTATATTTAGGATCTTCGTATAACTTTATAAAATGATCTAATCGAAAAGAATTAATGTATTCATAAAAATTCTTTCCAATACTTTCATTTAATACCTGTGAAATATCATGAATGGAAATATCAATTGCCTCACCAAGATCGGAAAGAGTAAGCTGCGGATTCAGAAATAATTGTTTTTCCTTAATTACCAAATCAAGATTTTTAGCAATTTCATGTGACAATTTCATTGTTAAGCTTGACTTTTTATATTTCTCATCAGTTTCCTTTTCCTGTGAGGCATAATTGAATTGTTTTATTGCATTAATATAGCGAGGCTCTTCAGTCAATACTTTCCAGATTGGGTCTACATATAGAAATAAAAAATACATTGATCGTATTTTCAGTCCAAATTCCATGATTCGGATCGCTTGTTCTTTATAATTTAATGTCAAATAGATATACACCAAAAATAGCATTCCATAATTATCACTGGTTTGTCCATTCACCACTACTCCTTCAAGAAACTCTGCTATTTCTTCTGCTTTGTTTTTTTCTCCTTTACAGGCATAATAAAATCCACTCATTGCCTTCACCGCATAACCCCTGTCTGGAATGATTTCAGGATAATTTCGCAGAGCATCCCAGGCTTCATCAAATCTTTTATCCATACAAAGACTCACTATTCTTGACCTGTATTGCCCATGAAATCTTGGATTTATTTTAATATTTTTCTCTTGATATTCAACGGCTTTCTCATAATCTTCCATGAAAAAATATACAGTACCTATAAAGTAATTCACTTGTTCTGATAAAGGATTCAATCTCTGACTTTGATATAAATAATCCAACGCTTCTTCAAATTTTCCATAGGTGGCATACACCATTCCCTTAAAATATAAAGCTTCCGAATTACTTGGTTTTAGTTCGAGAGCTTTGTTTAAATTGTCAAGTGTTTTATTCACATCCCATTCATACCAAAAACTTTTTTTTGCAAAAGCAATATAAATTTCTGCAATTGAAGGATCCAACTGATAAGCTTTAAGTATATTTTCTCCTATGTATTTGGAGGCTTCTCCCATGCTCATTTGCCCAATGGTTCCAAGCAATGTATAGCTATCTGCAAGGCCAATGTAAGCTTTTGCATTATCAGGGGACAATTCTAAAACCTGATTAAAGAGATCAATCGCTTCATATGTTTCCTTTTGATTCCATGATTTGGTGAGATAACATGCTTTCAGATAAAGGTCTATTGTCTGAGAATTTTCAATTTGTTGAACTACTTGATTTGACGAATTCTTTAATCCGGTTTTTATTTTACCAGCAATATCAGATGCAATCTCATCCTGAACAATAAAAATGTTTTTCAATTCTTTGTCCCATGTATTTGACCACAAATGATAACCATCTATAGCTTTAACCAACTGTGCAGTAATTCGTACAGAATCACCATGTTTTCTAATACTGCCTTCAAGAATGTATGCTACATTTAGCTTTTTTCCAATTTCCCTTACATCGAGTTTCTGATTTTTGAATGCAAAAGAAGATGTACGTGCAGTAACATGCAAACCATTGAGCTTACATAATGAATTCAATATTTCTTCTGTAATGCCATCACTAAAATACTCATTATCCTTTTCAGAACTCATGTTTACAAAAGGCAACACGGCAATACTGTATTTTGAGATATGAGTATTCATTTAAAATTCAAATAATTTAACAATAACTAAATGTAGCTAAAATCATTCAATAAAATAAATTTAATAAAATTATGGGAATAAATATATTTTCTTCCTAAGACTAATTTTTAATTAAAACATATGATCTACATTGATAAGCTATAAGCCAGGGTTTCTTCTTAGGTAGGGTGAAAAATTTCGTTTGTACTTGCTTTTTGAATTGTATTATTATTTACTACATAAAATTTAAGTTTGATCACAAAACCATATTTATTATTACTCAAACCAACTTATAACTTTATTAATTCAAAATTCAACATCCCCTACCCGATTGTCCAATAATTTGTCATTATAATAAATATTTCATTAGGTAAATATTTTCAGGAGATTGATAATCAAATAAGTGATGGTATTGACCTTTTGCTAATCTAATCCTTTGCATTGCCTGATATGATGGTAAAAGTTTACCATATTTTTATATAATTCTTTGCA
>JAVCCD010000009.1 GCA_030765665.1 Candidatus Tenebribacter mawsonii
ATGATTTAGGAGATTTATTCTACTATTCAACTAATCCTGACCCATTGAATGCTGCTGAAATTGCAATAGAAGATGATAATAATGACGTGTCAATTGTTCTCGGTCATGATAGAAAAAGCAGCACAGCGTTTGGAAATCATCCGTTTAGATTTAATTACGGTACAAGTACATTCCAATTTATGCATAACGGTGGTATTGATGATGACATAAAGCAAGCTCTGTATACCGAATTAGGAGGATCAAGTTGGTTTTCTACAGGCAATCATCCTTCGAATTGGAATACTAACACTACTCAATATAATCAATTTATTGATAGTGAGATTCTATTTCATTGGATTATGAGCAATATAATGGATAACAATGGTGATATTTTAACAGGAATACAAGATGCATTAACTGCAACTGTTAGCGGAATAAATCTTGAAAATGAATTTAGAGAACCATATAACTCTTGGCGAAATGTAGTGAATTTTGTATTAACTGATGGAGAAACGCTTTACGTTTTCAGAAATGGATTTGATAGTTGGAATCATCACCTTTTGTCTTGGGAAGAAAATGTTAATAATAGTTATGCAATAAAAACACAATTAGAACTTTCAACAACCATAAATCAGTTTGATCTCGTAAAAATAACAAGAGATGAGTCTCCGATTGTATTTCCGGATTTTTTTGATTTTGACTTAGAAAATTTTGAAATTGTTTCTTTATCTTCAGGTTGGCAATGGGTATCGTGTCCTCGACTCGATTTATATAATGAAGAAAGCTACGATCACGCTTATTATAGTACCTCTTATTCAGATCCAGGTCTCCTTCAAGCTACTAACGATGGAAATAGAACAATCAACAATTTCCATAAAATTGAAGGACATCGAGATGGTGTTGATATAGATATTTTGTATTCTGACGGAGAATTTGTAGACTTTGAATTTGATAATAAACTTTACAGACATGAAGGATACAAAATTCAGATTGATGAAGGTTCGCCTACAACAACTGTTGCTATATCGGGTGATCAATTAGAAACTTATTCTCTCAATATGACAGAGTTGGAAAACTACTGGTTAGGATACAATTTAGAAACATCTCAAAATATCAAAGATGCTTTTGGAGATGGTACAGAAGATGATTTCTGGGTAGATGTAAACAAAGTATGGGCAGAAGATTGGTATTATGATAGATATAATATGATACGTGGTGATTTCTCACAAATATCTGCCAATTCTACAAAGGGAAAAACAATGGAATACGGTAAAATGTATATTGTGCAAATGTATGATGATGTCAACAACTTCTCATGGTATGATTCCAGTACAGCTGAAGAACCTATAGAAAAAGTCATACCAGAAAGTTTCACATACTCAGAAAAAGCTAATTATGAAGCAATTGATGTTGTTAATATTCCATCTAATGTAACTGAAATTGGAGTTTATGAGGGTGAAGTATGTGTTGGAGCCGTTGTTGTTGAAGATTCATGTACTCAAATCCTTGTATATTCCGATAGTGCCAATCGTGATCCTGTTCCTTTCACTTTTGAAGTTGTAACCGGACGAGGTTTCTCAACTTTAATCAAGGATTATCTCGTTTTAAATCAAATGAACGGTGAGTTCGAATCCTCTGTAATAATTTCAGGAAGACAAGGATATTCTGCCATTAAATTTGGAGAACAGGAAGAACTGGAAAACATCATAGCTAGACCAATTCTTCTTGGAAATTATCCTAATCCGTTTAATCCAACAACAACAATTTCATTCTCAGTAACACAAAATTCCGATTTTGTGACTTTAGAAATCTTCAATATCAAAGGTCAAAAAGTAAAAACACTTTATTCAGGTTCTGCCGTTGAAGGTGAACACACAATTATCTGGAAAGGAAAAGATTCAAACGATAAACTGGTTAGTTCTGGAATTTATTTCTACAAACTTAAAACTAACAATAACGTATTAACCCGTAAAATGTTGATGATGAAATAATCTTATAAAGAACCCGACTCGGGTTACATGAATTTTCGCAGAAAATTTTCTATCTGCGGTTTCAAAAAACTCGAGTCGAGTTCATACAAGAATTCGAGGAAATTATGAAATTAAAATTTATCTTGTTATTTGTGCTAATTTGTGTGAATTCGTGGTTAAATACTACAACCTACTACATCAAACAAGATGGTACCGGTGACTTTACCACTATTCAGGAGGGAATAAATGCAGCGGCTACCTATTACGATACGATATTGGTTTATCCCGGCATATATTACGAAAACGTAGATTTCCTGGGAAGATCACTTACACTTGCTTCATTATATTTAATAACACCTGCAGATTCGCTAATTGATCAAACCATTATCGATGGTAATCAGCAATTTCGATGTGTGACAATTGATGGCTGTGAATATGGAACATTAGATGGTTTTACAATTCAGAATGGCATCGCTTGTGAGGAAAACACACAAGGACAATATGGTGGAGGTGTTCGTGCTACAAATATTATGAATGGAATAATACGTAATTGTAAAATTAAAAATAATAAAGCTTATGTAGGTGGTGGATTGCATGTTGAGCTTGGAACTATTTTACTTGAAAATAACACAATTTCAAATAATTGGGGAGTTAGATTTGGAGGTGGGATAAGTGTTTTTATGAGTATGGATCTACAATTCAGTGAAACAGAGTTAAATAATATTTATTTTAATTATTCAAGCACCGGCTCTGATATCAGTATTGCTGAACCTGCACAACATGTGGATATTTTTGTCGATACTCTCACAGTTGCTGAACCTGATTATTATTATATTAATCCGTCACATAAATATACATTTCATGGTTTAAATGCAAAAATTGAACAAATTGATCAAGATTTATATGTCGCTCCGTATGGTGATAATAATAATAGTGGACTGACACCCGATGAACCTTTGCAGTCCATAAATTGGGCTCAGACTTTAATAAAGAGAAATGATGAGAATCCCAATACTATCCATCTTGCTTCGGGGGTATATTCACCTTCACTGAATAATCAAAAATTTCCACTTAATATCAAACAAAGTGTTCCAATACAAGGATCTAACCAAAACGAAACGATTCTTGATGCTGAAGATCAAACTCCTTTTTTCTTTTTTCATTCACATGAAGATATGTTTGCCTACATTTCATTAACAGATATTTCTCTGATTAATGGAAACAACTTTCCAGTAGGTTCTAACGGTGCTATCAATATTGTCTATCAAGCAAATATTTTCTTAGATAATGTTACAATATCAGATTGTTATGGAGATTTTGCAAGTGCTATCATGGCAAGAGATGGTTATTATCATTTTAAAAATTCAATTATAAAAAATAATAATGGAGGTCGCGCAGTATATTTGAGACCAAATTATGTTAATCAAAATCCATTCTTAAATGTACATTTTGAAAATGTGATTTTTAATAATAATTTACCCGGTGCTGGAAATGATGATGGAAGTGGTGGTGGCCCTCTCATAGGTGGTCACGTCGAAATTCCTGGTGATTATTATGCAAGTTTGGTTAATTGTGTAATTAGTAATAATTATAGCAATTTCTATGATCCAATCGTTGGTGTTGGAGGTACATCGGGTATTTATTTTGGTGATAATATAGTAGCAGATGTTATCAACTGTACCTTTGGTGATAATACAGTTGATTATTCTACTGGTTGTGTTATCTCATCTAATAATTCACAACTGAATTTATATAATAGCATAGTTTATGGCAATGATGGTCATTCTTTTAATCTTTGGGATGATGGAGAGGTAAATATTCATTATTCTCTTATAGAGGATAGTACTTCCAATATTGGCTATTTTGGTAATGGTAATGGTATTGTCAACTGGCTTGAGGGCAATTTAGATGAAAATCCAATGTTTGATAGTTTGGGAACTAATCCATTTGCTCTTTTAGAGAATTCATCTTGCATTAATGCAGGAACTTTAGATTTACCAGCGGGTATAGAATTACCTGAATTTGATCTTGCCGGAAATCCACGTATTTACGGAGAAACAATCGAGATGGGTGCTTATGAATTTCAAGGTGATCCACAATCAAATGATGAAAATGAAATAATAATTCCAGAAGTTACACAAATCTCCAATTATCCAAATCCATTTAATCCAACTACAACTATCAAACTTGATCTGGCAGAATCTGGTAAAATTGAACTGGCAATTTATAATATTAAAGGGCAAAAAGTAAAAACATTAATGGATGCTTATTCTTCTAAAGGTCATTTTAAAATTATCTGGCGTGGCGTAGACGATAAAAAAAAATCAGTAGCAAGCGGACAATATTTTATAAAACTTAAAGTGAATGGAAAAGAAAAGGCTGTGAGTAAATGTGTATTGTTAAAATAAAGTTTGTAAAATATGGTGTGTAACATAATAAGAGTTTCCCTGCTTTCCCATGCATGGAAACTCTGTTGACTAAGCTCGACATGTTTTTTTTCTTATTGAGGATTGCTTTGGTTTGGTTTTATGAA
>JAVCCD010000293.1 GCA_030765665.1 Candidatus Tenebribacter mawsonii
GAGCGATTTAATAAAATTTAATCGAGGAAATTATGTCTGATCAAATATCATTATTTTCAGAAGAGAAAACACCAACCAATATCCCATTAGCAGAAAAGATACGTCCTTCGACAATTGAAG
Source organism: Candidatus Tenebribacter mawsonii (assembly GCA_030765665.1). Classification (GTDB taxonomy): domain Bacteria; phylum Cloacimonadota; class Cloacimonadia; order Cloacimonadales; family TCS61; genus Tenebribacter; species Tenebribacter mawsonii. The sequence continues at coordinate 121 of JAVCCD010000293.1, forward strand.
AGATAATCGGACAGCACGAGATAATGAAGGATGGTTCCCAGTTACGTAATATGATCAAGAACGATAATTACAGTTCATTCATTTTATGGGGTCCGCCCGGAACCGGGAAAACAACTATCGCAAGATTGATCGAAAAGAAAACGAAATCCAAGTTCATCTCTTTCAGTGCTGTGTTATCCAGTATTAAAGATGTAAAAGTAGTGATGAAAGAAGCAGAATTTACATTTAAAACAAAAGATAAGAGTACAATTCTATTCATCGACGAGATCCATAGATTCAATAAAGCTCAACAGGATGCATTCCTTCATTATTTAGAATCAGGCGCTGTAATTCTTATTGGTGCTACTACCGAAAATCCATCTTTTGAGGTTATTCCAGCACTGCTTTCACGCTGCAATGTTTTTGTATTAAATCAGCTTTCAGATGATGATATTGCAAGAATTATTAAGCGTGCAATGGAAGAGATAAATGCTGAATTAGTATTTAAAGAAAATTGCATTCCCTACATTGCAGAACTTTGCGGAGGTGATGCCCGAAAAGCCTTGAATTACCTGGAAAGCATTATTAAAAATTCAAAAGGGAAAAAGCAAATAGATGTAGAATTTATCTCCAATATACTCAGCCGTAAAGCGATGTTTTACGATAAAGACAGAGAGGAACATTATAATGTAATTTCAGCTCTGCATAAATCGTTACGAGGAAGTGATCCTCAAGCCGGGTTATACTGGCTTGCCCGAATGCTGGAAGCTGGTGAGGATCCGCTTTATGTGGCTCGCCGTTTGGTGCGATTTGCTTCCGAAGATGTTGGACTTGCCGATCCTCATGCACTGGTTCAGGCAATAGCTGCCAAAGAGGCATGTCATTTTTTAGGAATGCCGGAAGCAAATACTGCGCTGGCACAGTTGGTGGTATATCTTGCCACTGCACCAAAGAGCAACGCACTTTATTCAGGTTACAAAAAGGCAGCTGAGGATGCCAGAAAAACTAGCCATCTTGGTGTTCCGCTTCATATTCGTAATGCTCCCACAAAGCTAATGAAAGATCTTGATTACGGTAAAAATTATAAATATGATCATATGGCAGAAAATGCTTACAGCTATCAGAATTATTTTCCTGAAAAAATGGGTGAAAAAGAATATTATAAACCATCAACATTCGGATATGAAAAAGAGGTGCAAAAACGATTGGATTGGTGGAAGAAATTAAGAGAAGAAAAATAATTTGTAAAGACGCTATTTATTACGACAGTAAAGATATAAAATATTGCAATAGTAAAGACGCAAAATATTGCAATAGTAAAGACGCAAAATATTGCGTCTCTAATAAAATATGAAATATAACAATAGATATCGAATTGATACAACCCGTTTACCTTCTTGGGATTATGGAGCAAATGCTCCGTATTTTGTAACAATATGCACAAAAAATAGAGAAAAATTCTTTGGTAAAATCATAAATAACAGTGTTAGATTATCACCAATTGGTAAAATCGCCCAGAAATACTGGTTGGAGATTCCCAAACATTTTCCTTTTGTTAAATTAGATAAATTCATAATCATGCCAAATCATATACATGGAATAATCATTATCAACAAAAATGTAGAGACACAATATTTTGTGTCTCCCAAAAACACCAACGATCCAAATGTAAAGACGCAAAATATTGCCGGAACAAACGTAAAGACGCAAAATATTGCCGGAACAAACGTAGAGACGCAAAATATTGCGTCTCTACAAAAGAATAAATTCGGACCACAATCACAAAATCTCGCATCAATTGTTCGTGGATTTAAATCCGGTGTTAAATCATATACAACAAAAAACAACCTTGAATTTGCATGGCAACCAAGATATTATGATCATATAATTAGAGATTATGAATCTTTAGAAAGGATACGTAAATATATTCAACTGAATCCTAATAGATGGTTAGATGATGAATATCAGCTTTAGAGCGATTCGTGAATCACTCCTATCTATCTATCCATTTATCAATTTTTACAGGTTTGTATTTTTCAAATTTATCTAAGATCATTTTGGGATCGGTATCTACAATTATTGCTTTTCGATGTTCGCTCTTCACAAAACGCATTTCAACAGATTTATCAAAAAACTTGAGCAATCCATCATAATATCCATTCACATTAAGAATTCCACAAGGTTTAGAACTGTATCCAATCTGTGACCATGTAAGAATTTCCAACAATTCTTCAAAGGTTCCAAATCCACCTGGTAATGCTATAAAACCATCTGAGATCTCAAACATTTTTGCTTTGCGTTGGTGCATTGTATCTGTCACAATAAGCTTAGTAAGATCAGGGTGTTGAACTCTGCCATCAAATACTTTTGGCAATACACCAATAACTGATGCGCCACTGCTAAGAGCACCTTTTGCAACTTCTCCCATTAAGCCCAGATTAGAAGAGCCATATACTAATCCATATCCGTGAGTAGCTATCTCAGCACCTAGCTTGTTTGCCATCTGTAAATATGCGGGGTCAGCTCCGGGACTCGAACCACAAAATACGCATATATTCTTCATCTAAAATTCTTGGTTGTTTGGTTGTGGTGTCTTACCTTTTATATGATCAAGATATGTTTTTGCAACATGCTCAGTATGTTCTAATTGCGCTTTTACAATATCTCCAATAGATATTACACCAGTAATCACAGACTCTTTCATTACAGGAAGATGCTTGATTCTATTTTCGGTCATGATGCTCATCGCATATTGGATATTATCATCTTCTGAAACAACTATAATATCTTCGTATTTGGTCATTATGTCTTTCACTTTTATGTCAGTAAATTTTTGTACATCTTTAAAACATTTTATTGCGTCTTTTTCTGTCATGATCCCGATGAAGTTACCATTTGAATCATTAACCATACAAGAGCCAATTTTCTTTTCTACAAAGTTATCAAGCACCTTGCAGATCTGTTCGTTTTCACTAACTGAATAAACAAAACCACCCTTAATTTTAAGAATATCTTTAATTAGCATACTACCTCCTACGCATTCAAATATTTATCAATTCCTATTGCAGCTTTATGACCATCTGCAATAGCACTTACAGCATCAGCTTTACTATTGGAAGCATCTCCGCCTGAGAAGATCTTTTCCACACTTGTTTGTCCGGAATCATTCACTACAACCTTACCCCATTTAGTTTCAAACTTATTTCTTACTTCAACAGGTAAAAATGATAGATCAGCATTTTGTCCAATCGCAATAATAAATGTATCCAGATTTGTTTCGAATGTTTCACCTTTTATCAGAACCGGTTTTGGTCTTTTACCTTCTTCGTAGATCATTTTGTTTTTACCCCAGATAAACTTGATCCCAGAACCATTTTTCTTGATTTCCAGAGGAGTTGTTTGTGGAAAGAACTTTACATTTTCTTCTTGAGCTTCTATTATTTCTTCTACATCTGCAGGCATATCTTCAATTCTTCTTCTGTAATATACTTCTACGTCTGCACCAAGTCTTTTAGCAGTTCTTGCAGCATCCATTGCGGAGTTTCCGCCACCAATTACAGCCACTTTGTCTCCAAGTTCGATCTCTTCTTTATTGGTTACTTTATTAAGCAATTCAATTCCTGAAATCACATTAGGAAGTTTTTCACCTGTTATATTTACCGGAATGGAATTCCAAAGTCCGGGAGATATGAAAATTGCATCATGAGTTTTATAAATCTCATCAAATTTAACTTCATCTCCAATTCTTGAATTGTAGTTTATCTTAACACCAAGTGAAGTGATATAATCGATATCTTTATCAAGTTGATCGTATGGCAATCGGTATTCAGGAATTCCGTATCTAAGCATTCCTCCACCCTTATCATTACTCTCATAAATTGTGATCTCATAACCTAATAATCGCAAATAATAAGCTGCCGAAAGTCCTCCAGGTCCTGCTCCAATTATTGCAACTTTTTTATTATTTGTTTGAATAATATCTTTTAGGATTTTAGCAATTTCTTCTGCAGAAACTTGATCGAGTATATATCTCTTTAACCAGCGAATTGCAATAGGCTCTCCATTATGAGCTAATGAGCATACATCTTCACAGTGATGAGTACAGATCCTTCCACAACTTGCAGAGAATGGATTTGTTTTGTAAAGGATTTGAACTGCGAGATCAATATCATCTTCTCTAATTGCTTTGATATATTCAGGAATATCCATATGGGCAGGACAACGAGCAACACAAATTCCGCATTCAAGACATCTTTCAGCTTCAGCTATTGCCTGTTCTTTTGAGTAGCCTTTTACCATTTCTATAAATGATGAACTTCTTGCTTCTACACTCAGTTCGTGCATAGGAATTCTTTCGAAATCTATAAGTTGGAAATTCTCATCTCGCTTGTAGCCTTTTTCTGCATTATCCCATTCTTTTTTATCGGCTCCCGGAATAAATCTAAAATCTTCAGCTTCCTCAGAGATCCAGGTATATTCATTTGACATCGTTAGTGAGCCTGTCGGGCATACATCCACACAAAGTGCACACCAGCAGCAACGACCGTAATCTAACTTAGGTCGCAATCCACTATCACCCATATCGGTTTCTTGTCCTTCTACCGGAACCAGATCAATCGCTGCATTCTGGCAGATATCTTCACAAGTTCCACAACCAATACATTTCTCAAGATCATTTTTATGGAAACCTCTATAATTATCTGCTCCTGGTCTATCCTTGATAGGATCTGCGATTGTCCATAGTTTTTGAGCAGCTCGTTTCCAAACACTAAAAGGTGAAATTATATCTCGTAAACTCATCATTACCTCTCTATCTCAGGTGGGCAGGTATGAAGTGAAACCATCAAACCAGCTAAATCAGAAATACTTGTATTCACTGCTAATTTTTCTAACACAGAAATCGCATGTGTGTAACTAGCTCCCCTATTATATACACGTCGTGGATATTTTGAACCATCTGCAACCACATAGAATCC
>JAVCCD010000181.1 GCA_030765665.1 Candidatus Tenebribacter mawsonii
GAAATTCAAAAAGCAACAGGATTTAATGGAATAGTTTTTGAAGAAGAAATTAAATTTACAATTCCACAAATTGCCACAATCTTTGAAACAGATGAGCGAACCATAAAAAGATATTTAGAGAAATATCCTGAGGAACTAAGTAAAAACGGTTATTTTGTCTTACGAGGTAAACGCCTGAAAGAGTTTAAGTTAGCTATTAAAAGTAAGTATGGTAGGGACATCAATGTCCCTACCAAAACTACAATCCTTGGAGTCTTCAATTTTCGAGCTTTATTAAATCTTGCAATGTTGTTGATAGAGAGCGAAAAAGCAAAAGTTTTGCGAGGAATAATTTTAGATATTGCTATCGATACGATCAATAAAAGAACAGGCGGTAAAACAAAATATATAAATCAACGAGACGAAGATTTTATTCTCAGTTATTTCCAAAATGAAGATTATAGAAAAGAATTTACAAATGCTCTGCGAGATTTTGTAGAAATGGGAAATGCTAAATATGCAATTTATACAAATAAGATTTATAAAAGTATTTTCCGCGAAAATGCAAATGAATATCGGCAAATTTTAAAACTCGAAAGTCAGGATAAAACAAGAGATACAATGTATAGTGAAGTTTTGGACATTATCTCAAGTTACGAATTTGGATTTTCTCAAATATTGAAAGATGATTTCATAAAAAAAGAGCGAAAGTTGTTTCCTATAGAAGTAGATTCGTTATTCAAGAAATTTGAGAGTCAACCGCTTTATAAACCATTGATAGATAAAGCGAGAATGAAAATGGCGAGTTTTGATTTAGCATTTCGTGATGCGTTGCATTTGAATATCAAAGAATATCTCGGAGCTGTATCTGCAAAAGATTTTGAACGATTTCTTGGAGAAAAAAGTAAGGAATTAGCAGATCGTTTAGAAGAAGCAAAAGACACATTCAAACGCTTAAAAGATCGGGATTAATTATTATGATCTATCCTGATTCGGAACAAATACACAGAACTTACAATGAAACTATAAAAGTTAGTGGTGGCGGAGCTGCAGGAATTTTGAAACAAGGTTGTATAGAAAGCATCATTGATTTTATTAAGAATGATCTTTATTATCCTGAAATGGAAGATAAATTGACTCATCTTGTTTTTTCAGTTAATAAAAATCATTGCTTTCAGGACGGAAACAAACGGATAGCAATTTCTCTTGGTGCACATTTCTTATTGCTGAATGGTTATGTTTTTCTGGTTCCTAAATTTATAAGAGAAATGGAAAATATAAGCTATCACGTTGCATCGGGAGCTATCGATAAAGACCTTTTAAAAAGAGTTATTTTTTCAATTTTATATGAATCGGAATTTGATGAAGTTCTGAAATTAGAACTGTATCATCTACTATCTCAGGAAGCAAAGTAGTTTTATGAAGATCGGAACAAAAATTACCAGTAAAACATATCCCGAAAAAGGAATTGGATTTGTTATTTCTTTCTCAGATTTTTTGGGTGAAAAATATGCAGAAATTCAATTTCAAAATGGTGAGTTGCTAACAATTGAAGAAAATGATCTACAGGAAATTTCAAATATCTCTGATCTGTTAACAACTTCAGAATTTGCTTCTTCCCACTTATTCTTGAGTAGATTTTTATGCACCCAAATTGATTGCCTTCTTACAGAAAGAGAATTGATATCATCTGTAAACTATAAAATTCAACCTCTCCCTCATCAGCTTCTCACCATAGATTTTGTTTTAAACAGATACAAACCTCGTTGTTTGATTGCTGATGAAGTTGGTCTGGGAAAAACTATCGAGGCAATACTCGTTTATGAAGAATTGAAGTTAAGAGGATTGACTAATAAAATTCTGATAGTTGTACCTTCTGGTTTAATTCTGCAATGGCAAGAGGAACTCCGCTTAAAATTTAATGAGACTTTTATAATTTATGACAATCAATACATCAAACATCTAAAACAAACTTACGGTAAAGAATCAAATGTGTGGGAACATCACGATCAAATCATTGCTTCGATGGATACAATTAAACCTTATAAACTGAAAAAAGATATTGATGCGAAAGAGCGAAAACGCAGAGAATGGCGGAATAAAAATATTTTTGAAGATATCAAAGAAGCTGGTTTTGACATTGTGTTTTTTGATGAAGCACACAAACTAACAAAAAAATCTGATGGAATGACTACCAGCAGATACAAACTTGGGATTCAGCTTTCCGAAGTTATTCCGATTGTTCTGTTATTGACTGCTACTCCTCATCAGGGTGATGAATCAATGTTTTTGAATCTGCTTCGTATTATTGATCCGATCACATTTAAAACTACAAAATCATTAACTCCGCAAACAGTGGGTGAAATAACGGTCCGAAATAAAAAAAGAGCAGTTGTAGATTTCGAAGGAAAACGAATTTTCAAACATCGTATTACTTCGCTGATAAAGATAAATCGTGAAGAGGATAGAAATTCCGACGAAATAGAATTATACAATTATGTTACAGATTATGTGAAAGAATATTACGGAATTGCTACTTTCCAGAATAATAGTGCATTGATATTTCTTCTCATTCTTTATCAACGAATTACTGCTTCAAGCAGTTTTGCAGTTTTAAACACATTAAGAAAAAGACTAATGTTTATCAATCAGTTAGAAGAAGAAATTGAAAAAGAATTTCCAAATGAAGAAAGCAATATGGATGAACTGGAAGATTTTGTTCTGCATAAAAGAATTTGGGATAATAAGGAAGAGATTGAAACAGAGAAAAAATTTATTGACCATTGTATTGGTTTAGCAAAAAAAGTATCTTTAAATTATGGTGATGAGAAATTTAAAAAACTAATTGAATTGATAGATGAAATAAAGCGAAGAGAAAACAATCCCTATTTAAAATTTATAATATTTACTGAATTTAGAGCAACTCAAACAGCAATAATTGAATATTTAGGAAAATTTGGTTACAGCAGTTCATATATCAATGGTGGTTTGAGCAGAGATCATAAAGTAGAGCAAATTGAATTATTTAGAAACGAAACTCAAATACTGGTTTCTACTGATGCTGGCGGTGAAGGAATTAACCTTCAATTTTGCTATTGCCTTATCAATTTTGATCTACCCTGGAATCCTACAAGACTTGAACAGCGAATCGGTCGTGTTGACAGAATCGGTCAAAGTAAGAATGTCTTGATCTTTAATTTTCAATTAACAAATACAATTGATGATTATGTTAGGGAAACTTTAGAAAGAAAGCTGAAATTGATCAAGGAACAATTCGGAGAGGATAAATACAGCGATGTGATTACATATCTGCAAGATGAATTTTCCTTTGAAAAGCTTTATCTCGATGCATTAATTTATAAAGAAAAGGAAGAAGCAATTATTGAGCAGCAAGCTGAAGAATTATACAAAAAAGCCATTAAAGTTCTTGAGAAAGATGAAATGATCTTGCCTTTTACTAATTTCAATAAATCTGCTGATGCCCTTGTGGATAAGAAATCCAATGATCTAATAAAACAAACAGTATTCAAATATTTTAAATCACAAGATATGGAAATCAATGAGTATAAAAAGAACAATGGCGTTTACTTTTTTGATTCTCCATTTGATGCAAAAATTAAATATCGAAACATTGTATTTGATAATGATATTGCTTGTGATTCTGAAAAATATGAATTCTTAAATGTGAGCCATCCTCTCCTAACGAAGATAAGGAAATCATTTAATTCCAATCGTGGTTCTGTTTCTTCCTTTAAAATTCATTCAACTAAGTTTGAAAAGATTTTCGGCTTATTATTTTATTTTAAATCAACTGTAACTAACAACTTAGATAAAAAATATAAATCGATCATTCCGATTTTTTTAGAAAACGGAGAGAAATATAACAGCAGAATCAGTAAGCATCTTATTTCATTAGAAAACTTCGAAATTGAAAACTATCCGTTATCCGAAAAATTTAATGTAGATTACAATGTAGCCGAAACAAAGGCACAAGAAGCTGCTACAGAAATTTTAATGGATACCCTCTTTAAAAAGAAAATGGAATGGACAGAGAAAATTGATGAGTATAAAATTAAAGCATTAGATTATTACAATTACAAAAAAAATGCTATTGAAGATATTCCAATTGAAAATATCAGAAACTCCAAATTGGAACAGATAAAAGCAGAACAAGAAAAGGAATTTGCAAATCTTGAAAAAAAGAAAATGATAGTCCCGAAATTAGAGATTGTTCAGGTATGTTTGTTGGAATTTAAATGAATTGGATAGAACGAATTATTACAAAATATAAAATTGAAAAGAATGCAAAAATTTTAGTTTTTGATAAAAAAGGAATCTTGTCTTCATCTTTTTTTTTGGAATATCTAAAATCAAATAATATTAAGTATCGTTTTGCAGAAGCATTAAGTCGGCTTTCAAGCATAGCTCATTCTGATTTTACAGGTATCATCTTTTCTGGAATAAATACAATTCCCGAAACCATCAAAAACAAGTTCACCAATATAACAATAAACTCTTACTCTCTTCCGTTTGATATTTCAGAAAAAGTTTATAACTTAATTTCAGCAGAAAGATATATTCAATTAGCAGATTGGATTACAGAATCTGATTTCAGTTCGAAAATCAATATAAATAATTACAAAGAGCTCTTATTCAAAGCAATTAAAAGAGAATATGGAATTGAAAGAAAATTAATCATAAAAGAAATCAATCAAAGTTTAGAAAATCAGTTTGATTACAATGCTCTTCTAATTGTTGGGGAAAAATTAGGTTCCATTGAATATAATGATTACAAATTTAAAATTAAGTCTTTTGTTTTACCAGAAAACCTAAAAGTTAATGTCAGAAAATATATTTTATCGGAACAATTTAAGAATGTATTTTATGAACTGCCTGAACCACCAAAGACGGTAGATAAAATAATTCCTTTTATTAAGTCTAAGCCCGAACCTAAAGTTGCCTTAATATGTTTTGATTGTATGGGTTTTGCTGAATGGAATTTATTAAAAGAATATTTATCTGAATTTTCATTTATTGAGCATCATACATTTGCTTTGATTCCAACCATTACATCAATTTCAAGAAAAGCTATCTTCAGTGCATCTCACACAAATATATATTTAAAAAATGAAACAGAAAATAAATTATTTAAAGGAAATTTTCCCAATGAACACAATGTTTGCTTTTTACCTTCATCAGCATCAATAACAGAAGACAGCATTCTTGGTTATACCACAATTGGTAAAATATATAATATGTTTGATGATATTGCACATAGCTTTATCTTTCCAAAAAAAGAAAAGTTTAAGGATAGATATTTTGATCTGATATTATCATATTTAAAATCGAGCTCATTAAAAGAAGATATTCAATTACTTAAAGACAATGAATTTAAAATATACTTCTGTTCTGATCACGGTAATATTTTTGCAATTGGAAATGGAACTAAAATTGATAAATGGTTAGTAGAAAATTCTGCAAAACGTGCATACATTGCCGATCAAAGCAGTTTGCTCTCAGATATTTCTTTTGATAAGTACACAATTCCTTTTGTAGAAGATAAGATTGCAATAATGGCAGATGAAGATGAGATGTTTAATCACAAAAAATCCAGAGGGCTTGTTCACGGTGGCATTTCATTACCTGAACTCGTTGTCCCATTTATAGAGGTAAAATAATGATAGGTTTTGACAGACCAATAAAACCAAGATGGATTTATGAACTTTTAAATTTAGTAGAAGATGGTGTAAACTCGACAACCTATAATATTCCATTTGAGGAAATAGCTTCGGAATTAATAGGAAAAGAAGGTAAACGAAAAGCGAGAACAGTTATTTTCAGAAGTTTTATTTATTCATTGCAGGATAAAAAAGGAACAGTTAGAAATAATAGAATAATTGAATTATCAAAATCTAAATCATTAGAATATATGACACCTATTTATTTGATGAAATTAATTTTTGATTATGAGATTATCCAAAATCTTTTAAACTTCATCAATTCAATTTATAATACGGATCAGACAATTGCAACTTCAATTCTCACAAAAAAAATTGTTCAAGTTTATGGTGATAGAGACATTTCTAAGAGATCACTCCGAGCTTTCCTAAAGACATTATCTCATTTTAATATTTTAATTCCGCAATCTAAGAATAATGAATTCGATCTAAATAACTCGAAAGTAATTTCTGAAGATCAGTTAAAGGATATTTTGCTTTTATTTGGTCATTCATTTCTGAATACAAAACATATAGATTTACAGCATATTGATAAAAATTTGTTTTCATTGTATTGTTTTCCAAACTTTTTAGAAGTAGCAAGAAAGTTTAATGGAATTTCTTGGGAATTTATCAGAGCAAAGAATCGTAATAGCTTGTTACTTAAATGATTTAATAAAAGATGTGGAGTGAATTGCCGTTAACAAACGTGCCCACAATCAGCAAGAAGATAAGCAAGAAGAATCGTGGCGCACGCCAAACTTCTTGTCCAAAGTCAATCAAAATAAATATTTTAATTAGAAGATTTAGATCTTTATTAGCCAAATAGACGTGATTTCTATGTTGTTTTACCTATTTTCAGAGACAATGTCCCTGTAA
>JAVCCD010000041.1 GCA_030765665.1 Candidatus Tenebribacter mawsonii
CACCTATCTTAGAATAGTTCGGGCAGAAGAAGAAATTTTGTATAAACGGAGCGGAATTACCACCGAAGTAAACTCGACAGTATGCGATGGCTTTAGACATCGGAGACTGTGAGACTGCATTGTATGACTTCTTGCTGAATGTAGCGAAGTAGAGACGAAATTTTGCCGTACTGCACGTTGCTCTACACTGGCAGGAGCATAGCGAGTGCCAGATGACTTAGAGATACCACCTTATAATGTAATATTATGTAATACTTGGGACTTCTTCCTGCTGCAAGCGAGGGGCGAATTTAATTAGGGATTAGGGATTAGGGATGAGGGATGAGGGATTAGGGATGAGGGATGAGGGATTAGGAATTAGGGATTAGGGATTGATTTCTCAAAATCACTTTGGATAGTGTCTTTTTGCTGAATCGATGCAAGGTAATCTTCATCTTGTTTAATAATCTCCCAAGAAACTTTGTTACATTCTGTGCATGGAAGAAATTCTTTGCCTTGAATGTGTGTTTCCACATTTTTACATTCAGTACATTTGTACATTCCAGAGGGATAATTTGAATCCATAATAAACCTACCTTTTTGCAATAGAGTTTTGCGATCTGATTTAAATATTTAATTATTATGTAAAATCGATATGTTTTGCAGAGCAAAGCCAAATCTTATTTCCACTTCGTTTACTATGAAACTATAAGCCGAAGTGTAAAAGCATGCAATAAATAGGAAATTGAGAAATTTGTGTCAAGAAGATTAGAAATTTAAGATATTTTATTCAATACTTGGGACTTCAAGCTGCTAAAAGCGAGAGACGAATATAATTCACAATTAATAATTAGGAATTGCAAAATAAAAAAAAGGATTAATAACGACCGTATGAAAATAGAAAACCCCAACAGAACATAGCTAAAATTATAAAAATAAATATAGTTACCGCACTAAAAAATTTAAATATAAAGAACAAAATTATTAAAGCTATAAAAAATAATATTAAAATTTTCCAATAATCTTTAAATTCGGCAAAAGTCATAAGGCTAAAAATAATAGCAAATACAAAAGCTATCAACGATGTTCGAAAATATGATTCGACCTGTAACAATGAGAAGAAGAATTTAATTAAACTGATAAAGTATATTACTACAGATATCGCTGCTATTATTCCTAATATGATTCTAACCATGATTTCAATAAATTTTTCCATTAATCCTCTAAAGTATATATTAACACAGCATGAATTAAATTATTACTCTTATCATGCCTGCTTTAAACTATATAAGTATTTCTGAAATGAAATAAATGTGTTTTTAATTAATTCAATATTACCTAGTTCTGATGTAGCATCTGTAAGAGAATGATACTTGAGCTCCAACAAACTAGGAAGTTTCTCTTGATCAAGTTCATTAACACCGGATTCGATGTATTTTGCTAAAACAAAATCGATGAAATCAACTTGTTTTGCTTCAAGATGAGCGAAAATGAATGATCTGGAATTCTTGACTCTATCTTCACGAGTAATTGGTTTTATAGCAAAAGAAACATATTCAAGAACATCAAATAGATCACAATTTTCTGCATTTATGATACGTTGTAAGGTGAGGAGCTCTTCTTTGCCGAAGCCAGCTTCTTCAAGATTTTCTAAAAAAGATTTTCTGGTTGAGGGAACTGACCAGATCTTACGTAGCTCATCTTCATCTTTGAAAAACTCCGGAAGTTTACCATATAAGTTTTGCAGGAATTCTTCTGCAGAAATGGGCTTTCCGTCTGCACTCCAGAAAGAAGTTGAAATCATGTGTTGTATCTCACGTTCTTTGCCATTCCGCAATTTGATCTTAACTTTCTTTATGCAGACACATGGACGTTGACCACAAACAGAACAAGGCTCTGGAGGTACTTTTTCACAAACACAAGGAATTTGACCACAAACAGGACATGGACCTGGTGGTTCTTTTGGAACAAAAGGATCGGGCTCTAGAGGTTCACCATCCCATTCAGGATCGGAAAAATGATGATAGGCATTAACAAAATCATAAATTGTGAAGAAATATTTCCCTTCAAAAAGACGAGTACCTCGACCAATAATTTGTTTGAATTCTATCATTGTGTTGATCGGACGAAGGAAAACAATGTTTCTAATGTTCCTGGCATCTACACCTGTGGAAAGTTTTTGTGAAGTTGTGAGGATTGTGGGAATTGTTTTTTCATTATCCTGGAAAGCTCTTAAATACATTTCACCTAATTTACCATCATCTGCTGTAACACGGTGACAATAATTCGGATCTGTACTTTCTTTATTTTGATTGATAAGATCTCGGATTGCTGCAGCATGAAGCTGAGTTGCGCAAAATATAATTGTTTTCTCTTTTTGATCTATCTCTGAAAGTACAACTTTAACACGTTCCTCTTCACGAGCCTTGATCTCAATAATTTTATTAAAATCTTCTTCTTTATAAATTTTGCTTTCTTCAATTTCACCTTCAATAATTGTATCATCTGAAGTGTAAACATATTCATCAAGTGTAGTTTGAATACGTTTTACTTTGAAAGGTGTGAGAAAACCATCGTTAATACCTTCTTTGAGAGAATAGACGTAAACCGGTTCACCGAAATATCTGTATGTATCGATATTATGTTTTCTTTTGGGTGTAGCTGTGAGACCAAGCTGTACTGCAGGAGAAAAATATTCCATTATCCCACGCCAATTACCTTCATCATTGGCACCACCTCTATGACATTCATCGATAATGATAAGATCAAAATAATCTGCGGGATATTCACCGAAATACCCTTCGACAGGCTCAGGGACCTTTGGCTCATATTCGGAATGGTTTTTTGAAAGTTTTTTTAATAACTCAATATCTCCTTTGATTAAAGCAGTTTTCTTATCTCTACTCCACTTTTGAACCTGCTTTTCTCTCTCGAAAGCAAAATCAATTCTATCAAAAATTTCATAATAAATTAATTTAACAGGTAAATGTTGTTTTGTATATTCTGCAGCTGATCCATTAGTATGTTCTTCTAAACGAAGTTTGAGATTTTTTGTGCTTCCAGTGTAAAAACTACCATCTTCACATTGTAATATATACATATAAGCAGAAGCATTCTCAACAAATGTAATTTCATCAAAAAACTGATCACAATTGTTGGTGAGTGAGCTTGTCGAACTCCCGCTCATGAAGGTTTGGAAAATAGTAAAGAATATACTGCCATTGGTTGGAACACGACCCTTTTGTCGAATTTCAGAAGGTTTAATTCTGACAAGAGCATCTTCCTGAAAAGCATTGAAAGCATTATAAGCTTGATCTGCAAGGATATTCCTATCTGTGAGAAATAGAATTCTGGGTCTTCTGGTTCCATCCCACTTAATATTCCAACGAGAATGAAAGAGCTTCCAAGCAATTTGGAAAGCGATGAATGTTTTACCTGTTCCTGTGGCAAGTGTGAGAAGAATTCTATCCTTTTTATCTGCAAGTGCTGAGAGTGTTTTGTTTACTGCAATTTCCTGATAAAAACGTATGGGTTTGGAACCTCCAATATCTTCATAGGGAATTTGATTAAATTTATCGAGCCAATCATTTTGTTTTTTGAAAACCTTGTTCCACAATGCCTCCGGTGTATGAAAGTTATCTACAAGACCTTCTTCACCTGTTTCCATGTTGATGCGATAAATTTCTTTTCCATTGGTAGAATAGGCATATTTAAGATGTAGTTTAGCAGCATAATTCTTGGCTTGAGCAACTCCTTCGCCGACATCCAATACATCACTTTTGGCTTCAATTACTGCAAGCTTTTGACCTTTATAGGTAAGAATGTAATCTGCTTTTAAGGGTTTTCTTTTGCCACCACCAACAATGATCTTGCCGATAGTGAAGTAGTATTCGCGAAGGATTTTTGTATCTGCCAGCTCTCCCCAACCGCAGGATTTGAGGATAGGATCGATTAATTCGGCTCTGGTTTCTGATTCGTTCATGGTTATTCTTCCAGCTCTAATTTATCTTCATTATTTAGATAATTCTGTTTTGAGATAACACTTCGATTCAATTCTTTTTCGGTTTCCTTACGGGCATTACCAGCAACTTTTCCACCGCGCTGAGCAACTTTTTTATTTTCAGGGAATGAATCCGGTTTTTCCTTTTGGGAAATTTCAGTAGATACACGTTCACCCAGCATGGTGAAAATAAGTTCCAGGTCATCCATGTGATCACGCAGATTCACTTTGGATTCATCCGGTAAATTTTTGAACTTCTTGTATTGGCTGGGAGTCATGCCGAAAGTTGCTTTGGAGATTTCAGCAGTTAAAATAGCGTAATTCTGGTTTGAAATAATCCCACGTTCTTTCCATTCATCGGTGAGATTCTGCCGGATGGCGATTCCTCTAAGTCTTTTATCAATCCAATCTTGAGGATAGCCTTTCTTTTGATAAATATCTTTCATGCGATTTTGAGCAAGTTCAGGATTTTCTATTTCGTCGAGACGATCCTTTCCTACCTGTGCCAACCAGCGTTTGAACGGCTCTGCTTTTTTGGAAGGAATAGATTGAATGAGACGAAAAACATCTTTATTGTTTCCGGATAGAGTTTTTCTGATCTTTCCGGTTTTGGTGGACATCGGTATCTGGGGACAATTTGTCCCTAGGTAGATTTGAAGTTCTTCGTCTCTTTTGCGAATTTTTTTGAGGTAATCTGTGGGATTAAGGCTATCTGTGAGAACGGCTACTACATCCACCAGTGAATAAAACCATTCATCATTATGCCAGCTTCGACGCACAGATTTACCTTGAAATACAATTAATTTATTTGATTGTTCAATAGGTTTATCTAGCATTTTACAACTCCCTTTTAAAAGCTATTCCAGGATCGATCAGTTCGGTTCTGGTTTCAGCTTCGTTCATTTTTGTTGCTTTCTTAAAGCTTCAACAGCTTGCTCTATTCCTCTAATTGTTTTTTCAGTGTCCCATTCATCCCAAAAATCTATTGTTGCACTACTAGGTTGGA
>JAVCCD010000184.1 GCA_030765665.1 Candidatus Tenebribacter mawsonii
AATGTGTGAATATCTTTTAAAGAAATATAAAGTAGCAATTGTTCCAGGTTCTGCTTTTGGGGCAGATAAATATGTGAGATTTTCTTATGCAACGAGTATGGAGAATATTGAAGAAGGAATCAAGAGATTTAAGCAAGGATTAATTGATAGCATCCGTTAATAATTTATGAAAGAATTTAAAGAAGAGATAGAAAAAAGACGCCAGGAACACAGAAGTATGAGAAGCTCTACCTGGGTAAATTTTATAGTTCGAATTCTTGCTCTTATTTTTGTTATCATGATTATCAGATACTTTTCAGACCCGAATCCAGAAAAATTTAGAAGTTGGAAAACAGAAGTTAATACAGATACTATTCATATTCAGGAGACTAAATGAGTTTATTAATTGTCGGCTCAATTGCTTTAGATAATGTGAAAACTCCATTTGGAAAAGTTGATCAGTCCTTGGGGGGATCAGCTATTTATACTTCAATGGTAAGCAAGAATTTTTGCGATAGTCATGTTGTGGGGATTGTTGGAGATGATTTTCCCAAAGCACATTTCGAACTTCTTGATAAGAACAAAATAAATATTCAAGATCTTAAAGTTGTTGCGGGCAAAACTTTTCACTGGTCTGGAATTTATAATGATATGAATAAAGCTGAAACACTTGATACACAACTTAATGTTTTTGCTGATTTTAATCCTGAACTTTCTGAAGATAATAGAAATTGCAACTACTTATTCTTAGGCAATATTGATCCAGTCTTACAATTAAAAGTTCTAAAGCAAATGAACAATGCTCAAATTACTGCTTGTGATACAATGAATTATTGGATAAAATGTGCAAAATCAAAATTGTTAGAAGTTATTAATAAAGTTGATATCCTATTCATTAATGAAGATGAATTGAAGATGCTTACTAAGGTACAAAATATTTTTGAAGCTGCACAAAAAGCTAAAGAGATGGGTCCTAATCTCATTGTTGTAAAACGAGGTGAATATGGTTCTTTTGCATATTCTAATGAGTTCATCTTTTTTGCCCCGGTGTATCCGGTTAAAAAGGTTATTGACCCAACAGGTGCAGGTGACAGTTTTGCAGGTGGATTTATGGGTTATTTGGCTTCTATTGGAAATTTTGAAGAGGTTACGATTAAAAATGCCATGTTATTTGGTGCAGTTACCGCATCTTTTAATGTAGAATCGTTTAGTGTAAATAAGCTAAAAGAAATTAACATAAATGATATTTTAACAAGAAAGAAAATTGTAGAAAAAAGTATTTGTTTTTGAGGAGGCAATATGAAGGATAGTTCAACAATTAGAAGTATTGCTCGCGAATCTTTATCTGGTAATTGGCTGAATGCGATACTGGCAAGCTTGATATTCTGCGGTGTTGCATCTGTTGCAAGTTCTGCTTATGGAGTTGTAGAATAAAATAATTGATTGGATAAAACAACATTCTGCGGAATTTCTTCCGCAGAATGTTGTTTTTATGAATTGATGATACAAAAGTTATTAAGTTGTATGGTGCTATTTTGAAAAGGTTTAGAACAATGATTCATTTTTGCATTTATTAAGGAATATTTAATGCATTATATTAATAATTGGTAAAGGTAAATTTATGAAGTGGCGGTTTCTAGTTTCTGGAAAATTGAGTCCAGCTGAGAATATGGCAATAGATGAAGCAATATTCGGAAGTATTCAAGATGGAAGATCATTGCCTACAATAAGATTTTATAGGTGGGAACCTTCGACAGTATCTTGTGGCTATAATCAGGAAGTGGCAAAAGAGGTAGATTTTATGGCTTTAGAAAAATATGAGTTGGGTTTTGTGAGAAGACCTACAGGTGGCAGACTGGTTCTTCATGATGATGAAGTTACATACTCAGTTATAAGCCCTGCCTCTGGAAGACTCTCGGGCAATGTAACCGAATCTTACTCTGAAATAAGTTTAGCTTTAGCCGCAGGACTTAAAAAAATGGGGATTGATGTTGACTTCGAAAAAGGGAATTTATCATCAGAGCATCAAAGACAAGCGGCAAACCCTTGTTTTACAAGTAGTTCCCGATACGAGTTGAGCTATAAGAGAAAAAAGATAGTTGGTAGTGCCCAAGTAAGGAAAAATGGCTGCCTCCTACAACATGGATCCATTTTACTTAATTACGGACAAAGCAAATTAGCTAAGATTTTACCTGGGCTCACTGATGAGCAGAAAGAACGAATGGCAAAATACTTGAAAAGAAAAACGATTGGAATAAATGAAATTCTAAATATGCCAATAAGTTACAAAACAGCAGTTAATTATCTGATTGAGGGATTCAAAGAAAATTGGATAAATGATGAGTTTGAAATTCACGAAAACCTTGAGGTTCATGAACTTGATATCGCTGAGAAATTAAGAATAAGTAAGTACTTGACAGATGAATGGAACCATAAGAAATAAGAAATAAAAAATGGGGAGTATTAAAAAATATAGATTGACACGTTTTTTTTTAATATAGTTTTTGTTCAAAATGAAAAGTGTTTAATAAATAATTTAGGGAGGATTATTAATGCTTAAGAAAATCATAATTTCACTCATATTAACTTTTCTGCTTATAACACTTTTATCCGCTGGAACAACAGGAAAACTTGCGGGTAAGGTGACTGATGAGAAAGGGAATCCTATCCCCTTTGCAAATATAACAATAATGAATGGTGAAACACTTGTTTCTGGTATGATGACCAAAGAAAATGGTTCATATTTCATTATTAATATCACACCTGGAGTTTATGATGTATTTTGTATGAGAGGTGGATTTAGAACTCAAAAAATATCCGGTGTGAAGATAAGCTTAGACCTTACTCAGATCGAAAATTTCAAAATGCCTCAACAAGCTATTGAAATTGAAGGATTTGACGTAGTTGAAAGTAAGGTTGAAATGATCCAACCAACTAAAACACAATCAGGTGGAACCATCTCAGCAGCAGAAATGGTAGATCTTTCAGTAGATAATATTGAAGAGGTAATTGCTACAAAGGCTGGCGTTACGCTTACAAATGGGGAAATCCATGTTCGTGGTGGTAGATCAAACGAAATGTCTTATACTGTGGATGGGATGTCTGTATCCGACCCCGTTGACGGTGGTGCTGCACTCACAATCGATACAGATGC
>JAVCCD010000237.1 GCA_030765665.1 Candidatus Tenebribacter mawsonii
TTTGCTTCCTTACTAGAAGTAATCTTCTTCACTTTCAGATCTAATCCGAATCCTCAAACCATCTTCATAAGCTTTTTCAAACCAATCTTTCTTCATTTCAAATTCTTTAGACTTTATGTTTTTAACACAGAAGAATCCATGTTCATTTACATTTTCCAGAGTAACATCTACAAGTGTTAGATTATTCATTTGCTATCTTCTTTCTTTGTCCTTTGTTTTAAAAATTCTGTTTATCTCGTTTATCCCGTCGAAAATTAATCAGTCCAAGTAATAACTGAACCAGCATAAAATGGCTGGATCATACCGGATTTAAGCTCAAGAAGTAATGCTCCATTCTTATCTATTCCTTTTACCTTACCTCTAAATACATCGTAATCTGTATCAAGCTCTATTTGTAATCCTTTCAATAATGAATTTTTATTGAAATATTTTATATCTAAAATTCCTTCAACAAATTCTGGAAGCGCAGAAGCAAAATTATCAAAAAATGTGGATAATAGTTTTTGATCATCTATCAAATGACCTAGTTCAATTTGCAGAGATGCTGATCCGGGAGCAAGCTTTTCATCAAGTTCTAACACATTGGTATTCAATCCGATTCCAATGATGTGATACTTCCTACTTTCCAGGTGACTGGAAAGGATACCACAGATTTTGTCATCTTGCAGGAAGATATCATTCGGCCATTTGATCTTAAGTTCTTCTGCAATGGATGGGAATAATTCACAGATTGTTTTATGAAGACAAATGCCTGTGAAAATGGTTATATTCGACTGGAAGTTGAATCCATAAAGTGCCGCAGATAACCATAAACCACCAGCTGGAGAAAACCAGGAGTTTTTTCCTCGTCCTTTACCTAAGGTTTGTTCTCCAGCAATGTATAAGAAATTCCCTTGAGCTTGATTTGACGTGATTAAATTTTCTACTTTATTTGATGTGCTTCCTACTTTCTTGGAATAGAACACTTCATCAAATAATGGATGTTCGAAATCTTTCATCTTATACCTTTCTCCGCTGTCTTTGCGAGTTTTCTTTCTATGACATCATACGAAGCAATCTTAATTGTTGAAAGAAGAGAAAGAAATGATTGCCACGTCACGAGTGCTCTTTGCAATGACAGAAATAGTCTTTGTGAGTTTTCTCATAATATTAACATCGAATCACCATAACTGAAAAAACGATATTTTTGTTCTACAGCAATTTTGTAAGCGTTCATTATATTTTCATAACCAGCAAAAGCAGAGACCAACATCATTAATGTGGATTCGGGCATATGAAAATTAGTTATCAATCCATCAATGATTTGTATCTCTTTGCCAGGATACAGAAAAATCTCCGTCCAATGTGAACCACTATTGAGTTGTCTATTTTCAGCGAAACTTTCTAGAGTTCTTGTTGTTGTTGTTCCTACCACTATAATCCGTCTCCCAGTTTTTTTTGCTTGATTAATTTTTAAAGCAACATCTTCAGATATTTGGCAATGTTCACTGTGCATTGTATGATCTTTTATGTCATCAGTCTTTACAGGGCGGAATGTCCCTAAACCTACATGCAGTACCACTTCTAAAATCTCTATACCTTTCTCTCTGATCTGCTGCATGAGTGGTTTTGTAAAATGTAATCCAGCAGTGGGAGCCGCTACTGAGCCGCGTTCTTGGGCATAAACAGTTTGATACGTTTCCTTGTCTTTTTCAGTTGATTCTCGTTTTATATATGGTGGAAGCGGTACATTCCCAATCTCTTCCAAAATATTCCAAAAATTTCCATCCCAATAAAATTCAACAATTCTGCCACCTTCATCTGCATGGTTGATTATCTTTGCTTTAAGTTTTTCATTGAAAACGATTTCGGCACCGATTTGCAATTTTCGCCCTGGTTTTACCAGACATTCCCAGCTTGAATCAGTTTTTTGTTCCAATAGAAATACTTCAACTTTTGCACCTGTAGTTTTGTATCCGAATAGTCGCGCTGGAATAACTTTTGTATTATTAACAACCAGAATATCAGAAGGTTTTAGATGCTCAATGATATTATTAAATTTTTCATGTTCTACTCTTCCGGTTGCTTTATCTAAGACAAGCATTCTGCTTTCGGAACGTGTATTTTTCGGATGCTGAGCAATTAATTCAGCTGGCAGATTATACCAGTAACTACTTTTTTTCGTAAGGGACATTTTCTGCATCTTTCAGTATTGCCTTAAAACTTCCAAAAACTATTTTACTGCTCATTTTTACTGGAATTTTATGTTCATCTGCAGTAATCCAGACAAGGATCTTTCCTGTCTGTTTGAATATTGCATCACCTTTTAAAATCGGTTCAACCACAAAACAATTTATATCTCCAAAGATCGTTTCCATTACTTCTTCTCTAAGAATTATTACATCAGCAGGATAGTTTCTGCCATCCGATGTTACATTAATTGTTAGAGTATCACCAACTGTGAATTTTTGTAGTCTTAAATAATAAAAAGCACTAAGAATATCTTGAGTGCCAGCGGGAATTTCAATTCTCTTTTCTTTGAACTTTTTTGTTTTACGTCCAAATTTTGTATAGATCGTAAAATTTTGTTCAGGATAATAAAAATGGATTCTGTATTGGCGATAAGAACCTTCCTGAAGTTTTTTTGTGAATCTGCGAGTAACAAGTTGTTTTTTATCCCAAATAGATTCAATTTTGTCTCGAACTTTATAAACATTATCAAAAAAAGAATTCGTTTTGGCTAAGGATTCAATTTTATAGCATTCTGTTGAGTCTGTATAAATATGGGTATTTATCTGCAACGTTGTCTCACCAGCTTTTATAATTCCATACTTAATTTGAAAAATTAATTTTTCTCCAATCTCGAAAGCAGAAAGTTGAATGCTTAAAATGGCAATTAGAGGAATTATCAATTTTCTTAGCACTAAAATTCCTCTCTACTTCCCATACTCAAACTTTTATTCTGCTCACCAAAACCTATATCAAGTCGTACATTTAATCTGTCATTCATGAGGAATGATATTCTGAAACCAGCTCCATAAGACAATTTTAGTTCATCCAATGAAATGTCTTCCAAACTCCCTGCAACTTCACCCATTTCGATAAAAGTTATAAATCCAAATCTTTCTAAAAGTGGGTTTGACCAAGGGAATATCCGATTCTCAATTCGGAAGATTATTGAATGTCGATCAATGAATTTATTAGCAGTAATAGCTCTCATATTATCATCCAGATATGACATCTTATGGAATGGAACTTCATCTGAAACAGTTGAAAAATAACCTTGAATAGCTAATGTTTGATTAAGAAATATTGAGATATAATGTCGCAGATCTATCTTGCTTCGAATGAAATTATAGTCACTTGCAATTATATCTGAGAATAGAATAGATTCAAAATTATAAAACAACCCCTTTTGTGGATAAGTATCAGAATCACGTGTATCGTAGCAAAGACTTACTCCGATCCCAGAAGTCACATTATCTTCATTTCCCGGAATCTCATCATTTGCCAATAAACCATTTTCTTCCATTTTTTTTATTTGGAAATGCGAAAGTTCATAGATTGGGGTAACTTGCCAATATCTGGTAATTTTTTTTCTAATCTCGAGTTTAATGTCTAATTCTCGTTTTGTATATTGCTCTTCAGTACCGGAAACATACTCATTTCCAATTCCATAGAAAGTGCTTGGCCAGTGCTTAAACTTTACATTTGCTACAATTGCAATCAAGCCATTATTAAGATATATTTTTGGCATAAAATGAATTGAATATTGCTTCTTTTCACTAACTTCATTTGAGTAATAAATTAGATTTTTTTGGGAAGTTGAATCATCTTTGATGCTGCCATAACGCAAATATACAAGTCCTCCAGCATAAACTCCAGTTTCGTCGGAGTATCCAAAAGAAGGATAGACTACATATTCTAGTTTTGCCATAAGAAGTTGGTTGATCGTAAGAAATAAAATAATTAATGTAAATAATTTGTTCATTAATTAGATTTTGCCACCGGTAATAAAAAATTCTTCACCGGTGATATAAGAATTATCCTTAGAAAGCAGGAATTCGCAAAGTCCGAAAATATCTTGAAAAGAAGCACACCGTTTCAACGGAATTTCTCTCAATTTTTCTTCATAATACTCTTGGCGGAATTTTCTATAACTTTCGGTGAATTCACTATCATCAATTTTTATTGGCCCGGGAGACACGGTATTCACAATGATATTACAGGCAGCTTCTTCAGTAGCCAAGCTTCTTCCAATATTGGCTATACCTGCTTTAGAAGCTGAGTAGGCAGTACCTTTAGGAAGACCAATACGCGAAACATTAGAACCAAATAAAACGATTTTTCCATTGTTATTCTTTTTAAAATACTCTAAGGAAGTCTTTAGAATGTTGAATGTTCCAACCAAATTTGCATTTATAATATTCTTCCAAAGGTCAGGATCGGAATCTGCCAGAGATTTTATAACACTACTTCTTGCGGTTGCTGTATGTATCAGGCGATCTGGGATCCAACCTGTTTCATTAATAATTTTTGCTAACTCAAGTTTAAGGTTTGAATAATTGGATAGGTCAGCTTGTAATATTTTTAATCTATCAGGATAATTACTGACTAATTGTTTGATGCGATGGTTACTTTTATGAATTACAAGAATTAGGTTTTCATCAAGTTCACAATACTTCTTTGCGAAATAAGATCCAACATTTCCATTGGCTCCAGTAATAATTATTGCGTTATTTTTCATGTAATTTCTTCTTATTTTTTTAGAACAATATCAAGAATTTGATGAGCTACAGAAAATTTGCTGCCATTAAGTTTGATTTCTGCCCCATTACCCAAAATAAGAATTTCAGTATCATCATCACCTGTTACACTTATGTTGTTGGCACAAATGAAATCCAAATTTTTCTTCTCGAACTTCTTAAGAGCATTTTCTGTTAAGTTTTCTGATTCAGCTGCAAAACCAACTAATATTTGATCTGTAGATTTTTTTTCACCAAGTTCCTTTAAAATGTCTTTTGTTCTTTTTAATTCAAGATTCATATTATCAGATTTTTTTATTTTCTGTTTCGAAGATTTGACGGGTGTGTAATCAGCAACTGCAGCAGTCATGAATGTAATATCAGATTTCGAGAACTCTTCTAGAACAACATTATGCATTTCTTTTGCTGAGATGGATTCTATCGAATTAAAGTATTCAGGAATCTTAACTTGAACATATGAATGTACGAATGTAACTTTGGCACCTCTAATATGTGCAGCTCGAGCGAGTGCTAATCCCATCTTTCCTGTAGAATAATTTGTGATAAATCGCATTGGATCAATTTCCTCGCGACTTGCACCAGCAGTAACCAGAACATTTCTACCAAATAGGTCTTTCTTATATTTGAGAAGTGTTATAATATTAAAAATTATCTCTTCATTTTTAGGGTAACGTCCCTTGCCTTCATAACCGCAAGCAAGGATTCCAAATTCTGGCTCCATAAAATAATAATTCAACTCAGATAGTTTGTTAATATTTTCTTGTACAATCGGGTTTTTGTACATATGTATGTTCATGGCAGGAACAAATAGGACAGGAGCTGTAGTTGCCATTATTGTTGTGGAAAGCAGGTCATCCGCTATTCCTGATGCTGTCTTTCCAATAATATTTGCAGTTGCAGGAGCTATTACTAACATGTCTGCCCAATCGGCAAGTGAGATATGCTCTATATCTGCATCAATATCGAACATTGTAGTGATAACCGGTTGATGAGTGATAGATTTGAACGTAATAGGGCTGACAAATTCACAGGCATGGGCAGTCATAATAGTTTTAACCTCAGCACCCATTTTTGTAAGTTTGCTGGCAAGATCAACTGCTTTGTAAGCTGCTATCCCACCTGTAATTCCCAACAAAATCTTTTTATCTTTCAGCATCTTTAAACTCCGTAATCTTAAGTTAGCAAAGAATTTGCCTTTGGTTTTTTTGTAAAGTTATTTGTTGGTTACAATTATGTGATACCAATAACTTTAGTAATATAAATTTATCTACTAATTCTCTTCCTGATATGTTGGAATCGTATCAATAATTTGTTTTGGCATAAATTTGAAATATTGAATATAATATTGTGAATTATAAGTCCTTGAAGCAGTGGTTTGTGTTTTACATTGACTTTTTAGAGTAAATTTCAAAAAGTTTGACAGAAATAAAATGGAGATTAAAAAAACGTTAGTGTTTAAAA
>JAVCCD010000219.1 GCA_030765665.1 Candidatus Tenebribacter mawsonii
AGAAAATCTTCCTACGCCTTTTGCACCTGCAAAAACTCTATTAGTTTTGATTTTATTCCTATAATCTTCATACTCTTTACCAAGTCTTTTTGCAGAATACGCAACAAAAAGCCACTTACTCTTTAAATCCTTGTAATTCATTCCAATGCCATCATCAAGTATGATTATTTTGGAATTTATCTCATCATAATTATTTTCGAAAATAATTTTTACATTTTTAGCATTTGCATCGAATGAATTCTTTACTAATTCAAAAACTGCAACAAATTCATCTGTTATCAATTCTTTACCAATCAAATCTTTAAGCGCAGCGCTTATTCGAAATGTTTCAGTATTAAACATTCAATAAATCCTTTAAAACTAAACCTGCTTGCTCACCAAAAAGTGGAGGTATGGCATTTCCAACTTGTGTATATCTCGGTACTTCTATTTTGCGTAATTTACCACCAGTGGTGTATTTTGCCTTGAATTCAAACCAGTCAGGAAATGATTGAATTCTGGCAGATTCTCTAACTGTTAGAATTCTGGGTTCAGAATAGTGAATGTAATCATCTGGGTGAGAAGTTATCGTGGGAGAAGGTTTGTCTTTATCAAAAACAATTATTCCTCTTTTCTTTAGATTATATTTTTTGCGTTCGTCACCGTCAATTCTTTTTCCTATAGGTGCATTTTTGAGTAAGTTATTGAAGAGTTTGATTGTGTCTTCACTATGATTTGCAAATCTGTGACTATCAGGTATTTCTCCTTTTTTTTTATCATCCCTTAGTAATCTTTGATAGTCACTCATCGTGCTATTATAAGTTGTTGATAAAAATCCTTTGGAATCTGGACAACTAACTTCACCATTACTTTGTAATAAATCTGAAATTGCATCATTAATGTTTTGAGTTGTTTTTAGTCCTCTACTATTTAAAAAATCAAATTTATTTTTTTCCAGATTATCGAAGAAATATTTTGGTTTGATTACAGTGGTTGAGATTAAATCTTTTCTTATTCCTACAAGAATAAATCTGGTTCTTTTTTGAGGGATCCCGAACTCAGCAAAATTAATTAGTTTTCCATAAACATTATAACCAATGAAATTCTTTCCTGAAAGTCTTAGTGATTTTTGAACATACTCAGAATATCTAATACCTTTGATACTGTTTTTCTCGAATCGTTGTGTAAATCCCTTAACGTTTTCAAAGAAAATCATTTTTGGTTGCACAAGTCGAATAAATTTAATATATGATTTTATTAGCTTGTTTCTTTGATCCCCTTCTTCTCGTCTACCGGCAGTTGAGAATCCTTGGCATGGAGGTCCACCTACTACTAACTCAACTTGTCCTTGGAGGTTTTTCAGATTGTGTTTATGTTTTTTCAAAACTGTATTTATATCATGCTCTGATTGCTCTAACCAATCTGGCCATTGGAAATGATTTAGCTTATCAATTAGATTGTGCTTCAATGTTAAAAAAGCAAGAGGACTTTTTTCTATGGCAAAAATTCCTTTCCACCCAGATTGATGAAGTCCAAGTGAAAGCCCTCCACAACCTGCAAACAAATCAATGTAAGTGATTTTATTCTCCAACTTATAAATCCTTTTCATATTCTTTATGTAGAATAGATTATTTTGCCTTATTTCTAATTTATCTTCTTCAAAACCGAAACTGAAAACTGGAAGTCTAACTGTCAATCTGAAAATAATTTAACACTAGTAAATAGTTTGATGGTTTAATAGTACTGAGAAAAGCAAGGAGAGGCAAAATCCCTTCAGATACAATGTATTCAAAGGGATTACTTTTTGCACAAAGGGAGGAATATGTGCAATAATTCTATCTGCTATTCTGGTTATCTATTTGATAATCTTCGTGTATTCTTAATAACGTAATCCGGAAGATTTTTAAATTCAACATCTCCCTGTGTTACGACATCACCAATTGAAGTATCTTTAGGGATGTTGATGATATAGTCAATTCCAGCTTCCACATCATTTGAGATATTTACAGTTTTAATATTTAATCCTTTCAGTGTACTTAAAACCATATGGATCTCACTTAGATTACAGCAATTTACAAAAGATTTTTTGATAGCTGTGATCTTTACATAGTTCTTATTCCAACCTACAAATTTGATTGATCCGTTTAGATTATATACATTCAATTTCTCGCCAGGTTTAATTTCATAATTAGTGCTAATAGATTTTGTGTATGGTCCTTCTTTCTCTCTAACGGAGATCTTGTTAGGAACATATTCTCTCAGGTTTGTATTGTAATTTACTTGGCGGAATTGAGATAATGAAGTTAAATTTAAACTTATCAACACAATTAATACAACAATTAAAACTCTCATTTTCTCCTCCAATTTTACGTTCACGTAATCATTAGCTAATTCTTTAGCTATGATCTTAAGAAACGTTTTTTCTTTTTCTCTTCAGTCCATTTTTTAATTAGGTTTGATGTTTTCATCTTTTACCTCCACGCTATTTCTACAATCTAACATAGCAATCAGTGTGCCAAACATCTAAGTAGTTGTTTTATAAAGGTATGTGATGAGCATGAAATTATCTTTGGTGTTCGTTAGTGTACGAAATGTGTTCGGATGTGAACGGAAGAGAGGGTGAGAATTAGGGATTTAAAATGAAAATAAAACACCACCACCTCATAATATGAGATGGTGTAAATAATAATAATAATAACTATTCGTTATATTTTTTTACAACATCATAGTAAGTATCATCAGAAGAAATATGTCCGATCAAGCCAGCAAGAAACATAAAACTTCCACCAAGTATAAATTTAAATTGAGGTAACTTACTAAATTCTTTATCAGTTCCTTCTGGAGGTAGATTAGCATAACTGATGAGTAATATGCCAGCTCCACCCCAGGTTAAAAGATGTGAAACCATTACATTAGTATTGATTTTTTTATACATAGAAAGTGCTTCAGGATGATCTTTGATTTCGTGTAAAAGGTTGGTTTTATTATATGGAGTATATTCATTTTTTATTTTAGTAACAAAGGAATTTTTGTTTAATTCCTCTTTTGGATATTTATTATATACGGACAACTTTCCTGAAATTGTTTTAAAAAGCCAGTAATCATCTTTTGGTATTCCTGTGCATTGATTTACATAAATTGAATCAGTTTCACAAGGAATGAACTTCTCTTTTTTAATTTTTAAATAGAATTTACCACCAGCTTTTTTATAAATTCCTGATTCTCCATCAACCATTGTTCCATCTTTCAAATAAATCTCACAACGATATTCTGGATTATAATTTGATGGGATATATAAATTTTGATTCATCGGC
Source organism: Candidatus Tenebribacter mawsonii (assembly GCA_030765665.1). Taxonomy (GTDB): domain Bacteria; phylum Cloacimonadota; class Cloacimonadia; order Cloacimonadales; family TCS61; genus Tenebribacter; species Tenebribacter mawsonii. Next base: position 3,294 of record JAVCCD010000219.1, read on the forward strand.
ATTACTGGTGGAGCTGGAGGGGTGAAGGAAATTTGACCTAAAAGTTGAGATGCTAGGATCGTAAATAATAACAAAAATAGTTTTTTCATATATATTCTCCTGTTTTTTAATTTGGTTCTGTAACACAGAACCCTGTTTATTTACATTTAATTTTTTATTTTATATACAATTACAGATCATTGGGTAAATCTCCCCCTAAATCTAGGTCTGAGAACTTAAAAAAAGGAAAGAGAAAACCCA
>JAVCCD010000318.1 GCA_030765665.1 Candidatus Tenebribacter mawsonii
CTAAAAAAATTCGCCTAATGAACTAAATGTATATTAAAGCAATTATTAGTCCTAAACTCATAATTTTTATCTCGTAGTTTAATCTTTTACGTAATTTCATGTATTAATGTGTGTTATGCTACATTTCTACATTACTTTAATTTATGCTCAGAATAATTGCTTCTGAATAATGTAATTTCTTCAATACACAATATGACAATTATGTCGTTAAATTGTTACAAAGAGTAAACTAAGGATATCCCTGTTTCGTACAGGTTGTATTCTTTATCAACTACCACATTTGTATAAGGAGAACCGGTATTTCTAAATTTATATTTATAAAAACACTTTAGAGAGAAATTTTCTAATATCTTAAAGGTCACATCAGAACCAACAGTAACAATTTTATCCTCTCTACCATAATGATATTCATCCAGTTCATTCTCAGCCTGGAAATAAATATGTTCATATTTTGCGCCAAACCCTAAATTTATTGGTCTTGAAAATATATTTAAGATGGTGGGAAGGCCTATTGAGAGATCAAAAATATCAGCCTGATATGAGCCGTCTTTTATCATAGTTACCTGCTGAGCATCGCTATAAGCATCTTCAGCTTTCGCATTTGAAACTTTGAATGTGTACCCGGCATTTATATTAATCCAATCTCTTGGAATATATTTTATTCCAATACCGTTTTCAAAGTTCTGTGCATCATATTCAGTAAAGTACTCGTTATAAAAAAGTTGAGAAAATCCAAGTCTATAATCGAACTTATATTTTGAATTTAGAGAATAATTTAATTTACCAACATAATTATTCTTGCTGTAGGTAAAATCACGAAAAACATCTTCTACATCAATAACACTATCATATCTATTAACATAAATTTCTGGATGATAATAATAATAAATTCCAAAATTCAGCTTTCTACTTAAATATTGTTTCAAAGAAAATTCAATATAATAATTGTCTTTAAAATCATTTTTTAAGAATTTATTATACTTTACTGCAACCTTATTTATTTGAGTATGACCAGCAAATAAACGGTGCTTCAAGTTCAATTCTATTTTTGCAGAAGTTATGAGATCATCAGAAGTTTCCAGTAAGAATTTATCCGGTTCATTTCCGCTTTCAAATCTATCCAGATCATTTTGTGAAAGACTTAGAATGTTGCTGTTATAGTCGGTTTCTAATCTTATATTAGAAGAAAAATTAATATTTTGTGCAACAAGTATATTTGCCGAAATTATTATGATGAATATTAAATATTTTTTCATTGTTTCCCGATCTCAACTGAAGCTTTGTTTATATAAAATCTAAAGATCAGATCCTTGCTTTTGTCTTTATCTTCAATACTGATATGATGAATTCCATTTGGAAGTTTTATTATATTCACATCACCTGTAGAGGGTATCACATCAGGTTCATTTTTTATCCAACTCTTTTCTGATTTGTAGGCTTGTTCAGTAAGTTCAGCAAATGATTCTCTATTATCTAATACACTAAATTTATAGCCGGAATTATTTATGTAATTTGTGTCAAAGATCATTCTACTAATTATCTTTAATACTATCGGTCCTTCCAGAGTCAATTGAATTTTATCTGATTTTGTTGTGTAATATGTATACTCTTTTTCATCAAGAACCAGCGTTTTAACATCTCCATAAAAATTAGGTGTAAAGCGAATATAGTCGATCTCTTTATTAGAGGAAGTTAGCTTATTACTGGAAACTTTATAAACTAGATCATATTTGGAAGTATTTGTTATTGACAGGTTTACTTTGCCTTCATATATTTCAGTTACATATTTATTATAACTTGTTATACTTTCACCATTTACACCTCTGCTATATTCACTCAATTCAGCAGATTTATTTAGGATAATATCCTCATTTCCAATTTTAATTTTGTAATTATATTTAATGGATGTCCCCTTATTAATGATAGCACGTGAATATACATTTAGTGTATCAATATTAATAAGTTCACAAGAGATACTATCATTTGGTTTCAAAAGAAAATAGTTATAAATTTTGCTGTTTCTTCTATTATATATTAGGAATTCATCAGGATCTGTATTGAATCGAATATCCGCAGCCATCAGCACTAGAGTTATACCCAATAGGGTAATAGATAAAAATAGTTTTTTCATATTAAACATTGATCTCATCATCTTTAATCTTTAATTCTTTATGATCAAAAAAGATTACAATTAATATTAATATCAGAAGTATAATAAATGAAATTGTAGCAATTTTTATATTATACTTCTCATTCTCAAACATACTTCCATTACCTGGCTCAGGGAGTGGATCGGGAGCAATTGGGATTTCCTTATTTTCTGCAAGCCTTGTAATATCCAATAAGTGCAAAATTGGAACACCTTCATCTGCGAAAAGCAGCATTGTACCTTTTAATGGAGTATTTGTTAAGGTGAGATATCTATGTAATCCCGGTGTAACTAATCTGCCATTTATTGTTGCTCCAATACTAGAGAGTCCTCCACCGATATTGATATAAAGCGAAATATTATTTTCACTAATTTCTTTAAAAATTCCCAATTTATCTAAAACATTCTGTTCTAATGTTTCATTATGTACTAATTCAACATTATTCTTCTCAATGTTTGCCAATATGAGTTCACGCCCATTTTTACTCAATCCTCTGCCCAGATCACGTCCACCACCAATTGATGCAGCTATACTTTTATATTCAAATATATTTTGTTGGATGAAAAATTCTTCCATATCTAACCATGTGAAGTCTGGATCAGTAGCGCCAAACATAGAAGCCCCAACAGATGATATGATAATAGGTTCCAATTCTAAAACTTTTGCAGCACTTAAAACGGCAATATTCAATGCAGGAAAAGAACCGGTACAGCTAATTGCGATCTTGTCGCCTTTCTTTAAATTTGCCTCTTTGAACATCTCAACTATAACAGCTGCGAAATTCGGATTTAAACTCGTTAATTTTGATGTTAAATTACCACGATCTGTTACGATTGGTGATTGTTTGTCACCGATCATAGCAGTTCTGTTAGGGTCATTTACTTCATCAATATAAATTCCCTCGGAATTCCTATATTCTTTTATTGCGAGTTCTGCTCTTTGCATTAATTCTGCTGCTTCAAGCTTTTCTTCATAATATTCATCGCTCACAAAAACGCGTGAATTTTCTACCCATATAAATAATGCTATTGCTACCAGCAATAAAAGTATTAAACTAAATTTTGATTTTGCACTGGGAATAAACATGATTCTCCTTAACCTATAATTTCTCCACCAAATATCAATATCAGTAAGAACCGCACAATTACAGCAGCTATTACCATGATAGATAGTGTTTTAATAATACCTTGTCTTTCCATTGCATTAGCAATAAGACCAGGGATAATAAATCCAATAACATTCACCGAATAATCTGAAGACAAATTAGCAAAAACCCCATAGTACCTAGCCATCCAACCAATAATGAAACCGAGTAAAACGGTTATCACCATTCGTCTTCTACCATAAATGAACATGAATTTACCAAGGATTTTAACAATGATAAATACAATAATGCTAATTGATAACGTAGCTAAGATCGTGATAGGCTGATGCAAATACATTGCAACATAACCGGCAACCACAATCCCACCTGCTGCAGCTCCAAATGTTTCTAAAAAGAACAAACTTATCAATACACCTAAACCAATTGCCACTTCAAACATTTTTATTATTCCTTTTTTTATAATACTCTACAATGATTCCACCATTACCACCAATATTACCAATTCCCATCATTAATATCTCTTTCGCTGGTAAGTTTACAACACTATTTGTCAACTTAAGTCCAGTTACCCATCCGCAATCTGTAATTTTGTTCTTATCTAATTTGTTATTTAATGCATACGAATACATTGTATTTGTTTGCTCTCCAATCAAATAGAGGTGATCAAATTCAACTTCTTTCAGCATAATTACAAGCTGTTTAGAACGATACAATCTATCTGCTCTGGTACTAAGTACAATAGCTACGGCATGAGTATGTGGGTAAAGTCCCTTAACGGAATTTATTACAAATATAGTAGATTCTGGGTCATTTGCCGCAAAAGCATGAACGAAATGAAGCTCAGAATCTTTACTTTTGTGCATATATATTTCCATCGCCCCAATATCTGGCTTTGCTGTATACATGCCTTCTAAAGCTTTCCTTTTATCAATGCCAAAATGTTCACAAACTTTTAGAGATAAACCAACATTTTCTTTGTGCTCAATATATGAAAAACCCTGCATATCTTCGTTGGAAATTCCAGCATCATTACTTTGTATCACTTCACAATTAACCTTTTTTGCTTCATTTTGGATAATTGGAAATACCTTATTCTCAGCGGTGAATAGCACACCATGCTTTGGTATAGTGTTACAAAGAGAACGTGTTACATTCTTTATTCCAGGTCCCATAACATCCAGGTGATCCAATCTTGAATTTGTGATAATACCAATATTAGATTTAACGATCTCATGCTCTGTTACCCACTGATATTCCGGTGTGACTGCCATGCACTCCAGAACAAGAATATCAATCTTTTTCTTTGCTGCAAATTTGATAATCTTGATCTGTTCTTTTATATTAGCACCATGATGTCTGATGATTGGTGATTCACTTCCATCTTCATAGATCAAAGCAGGAGCAGAACCGGTTGTTTTAGCTATTGTCTTCTTACCACCAGCTCGTAATCCAGCAGCGATAAGACGTGTAACGCTAGATTTACCCCTCGTTCCATTTATATGAATTATCGTAGGAATTTTCTTTCTACTGATTTTACACTTCTGGAATTCATAAATCCCATAAGATATCAGCAATAATAAACCAATTATTAAACCAGACATACTATTCTATTATTAGTTTCCCATTTGTAATTTCAATATCATCAAAGTTGGCAACATCA
>JAVCCD010000006.1 GCA_030765665.1 Candidatus Tenebribacter mawsonii
CTTTTAATAGTTGTTCATTAACAAGAGAATTAATCTTTTGTCCTTTTATATTAAAAATATCGATAGTCACAAAATCGGAATTTTGTGTTACAGAAAAACTGATTGTTGTTTCAGGATTGAAGGGATTAGGATAATTTGAAAGTGTGATTTCTGGTTTAGGTAGTTTATCTTCTGCAGAGCTTGGTAAATACGTGTATTCAAATAAACCTATATTTGCCATCTCTAATGTAATGAGATAATTGACTCCATTATGTTCCATAAATTCAATATTATACATAGGATTCAACCCGTTGAAAATAGCCATTGGTTCTGTAATATTTGGTCTATTCTCATAAACACCGACAATATAATCTAATCTAGTAAATATAAGATCATCATGTATTACAAAACGGTTACCCCATTGGGATGTGAAATACAGTTCTGGCTGTAATGGGTTATCTAATTGGAAAATCTGACCTGTATCCCATGAATGCATTCCAAATACTATCAGGTAGCTTTCTTGATTATCCAGCAGCCCATAATTAGAAAAATTATTGATCTCATTTGTCAAAAACGGCTCATTATTATCAAGTCCATCGATAACCAACAGATCATAAGGAGAAGAACCGATTGTAATATACGCAATAGAATTTATTATAACCTGCCATTTTGGAGTACTAGGCAGATCAAATTCAAAAAGCTCAACAGGTTCACCAGGGTTCGAAATATCAAATTTCCAAAGCTTGTTAGTTTGCTGATTACACAGATAAAAAGAAGATAGATCGGTTTTATCAATCGAACAATAAGTATTACCAATTCCATAGTTATCGAGTGGAAGAGTATTTCTCAGTTCCGGATTTTCCGGATCTGTTATATCATGGATCTCTAAAGTATAATCTTCAAAATCTTTTAGTGCAATCCAACCACCCTGTTTATGCATAAGGCGATAATACTTACCATTAAACCATTCCCCCAGATCTACAGGATTCAAGGGATCCTCAACATCAAATAAATAATAGCCCTTTGTTGTAGTGCTTACGAATAATTTATCATCATACAAATCACCAATGAAAAATCTTTTATGATCATAGTAACTATCAATATATTCAACTGTATTATTCTCAATTCTAAAGTGCTTAATACCATCATTAGCTGTTCCTACATACAAGTTATTTTCAAAATAATCGCAACCCTGACCCCAAAAAAGCATATTATGATCTAATGAATCAACCAAAACCGGATTCGTAATATCAGAAATGTCGAGGAGCCGTAACATATAAGGGTCAAATAGTACTGCATTATCACCCATAATTACATATTGCTTATTACCGGCTAAACCTGTATACTCAGGCAAAGTGTATCGAGATAAGTACTGCCAATTGGACATATTACTTATGTTCCAAAAGGTTATATTCCTAACGTTTACAGCAGTGAGGATCGTATCATTTATCACTTTATAATGATCATAAACATAATTACCATCAGAGTAAGCTGAAACATCTATTGTTCCTATTACTTCAAATTCATCAGGAGGATTATATTGCTTAATATCCAAAATATATCCATCTTGCGTAACCAGCAGACTATCGTTAAGTGGTCTGTGATGATTATCAGTGATTACCTGTCCGATATATTCCAGATCAGGTAGACTATAAAAATCATAATATAAATCAGTATAATTCAATTTCTGATAAATCAAGTAATTTCCAAGTTTGAGAACTCCAAAAGTTTCATTAAGATTAGGATATTCCACAATTTCTTCTATTACTGGATTGTAAACATTACTTATATTTATTTTATTTATTTTAGTAACGTATCCAGGTACATTTTCTGCTAGATTAATCATATAACAATATTCATCAAATATCAAGCCCAAAGGATTTGGAATAGTCAACATAGAAATTTTTGTAAGGCTGTTATCTCCGTTAATTTCGTAGATCTCCAATCCATTCTGACTTAAATAATATAGATTACTATCAATTATCTGAATACAATCTGATGTTGTGCTACCCTGCGCATAAGCAATTTCACTTATCTTATCTATTTGGAATTCTTGTGCTGATATATATATTGAAATAACTAAAATAAATAATATGAAGATCGTTTTTTTCATTTTGACTCCTGTAATGCCTTTCTCGTTCTTAAGTATTATATTAGAAAATAACGTACGCACTGGCTATCAAACCAGTGCGTTTTGCTCACTTAACTACCAGCAGGTGGATCATCAGGTATCGACACGCCATCCCAATATAAATCTACATTAAGTGTGATAGTCGGATTCTCTGATGTAATAGTTTGAGAGTCTGTATTTGTAAGTAATGTCCAAGGAAGATTCCTAAAAGCAACTATTGTTGCAGTGTACACAGTATTCTCATCTAAATTATATACATATTCAACATTGTTAGAATTTGGATCTAAAGTTTTATACCCCATTGGTGGTATAGTATGAATTACTTGAGTTCCATCATCAATCTCAATAACAGCTAAACCTGGACCTCTTGTATTTACGTAAATCGTTGCTGTAAATCCCATCAAACTTCCTGCTAACAACAACATCGCTAGGATGCTTATAATTATTATTGTACTTCTACGCATTTTATTTCTCCTCTTTTATATAAAAGATTAAATTTCAACTATTTAATTTATCGGGAAATATTTTTCAATTTTCATATCCACTTGCAAAACAAACTTATGCAAGTGGCGTTGTCAAATAAATTTGTTTTTCCCTAATTGAAAGATATATACTATTTTATAGTACATATCAATAATAAACCACATAAGTTACACCATCAATTGTAACCAGTTTTATGTTTGGTTCATCATTTTGGTAAATGATAGTGTATTCATAGTTTTCAAGATTGTCTGGTGAAATCTCAGGATAACCGGAAAAATTAATTTGACTTAACAGATTAATTGAGAAAAATAAGCACAATAAAATTGAGAATAATAATTTTTTCATAACACGCTCCTCTATTAGTATAACAAATAAGGAGCATATTTGTAGCCAAATCCGACTTAAAACGTTATTATATAAGAAGTTAATAGGGGGGGGGGTATGCAGGATGCAGTTGATTACAATTTAGTGTTACGTAAAGCTTATCAAGTTTCTATGCATTATATACATGAAAATGATATGGCAAATGACATTGCGCAAGCTACAGCAATAAAGTATTTCTTGAATAAAGAGAAGATTAAAAAAAATAAATTTAATTCCTGGATTTATACAGTTTCTAAGAATTTATCTTTTAATTATCTTAAGAAAAATAAAAGCGAATTAGATTATTCCAGAAACTTTTTTGAAAAGAAATTACAAGTCGAAAATAAAAACAATAGAACATCTTTGAACATTGATGAAATTGATGTGATCAATGCAAAAGAAAAAGAACTGTTAAAACAATATTATGCTATCTCGGGTAATTTATCACTTTTAGCAAAACAGACCGGAACAAAAAAAGAAATATTGCGTCAGAAAATATATAGGTTGGAACAAGAGGTTAAACTCTTTGAACTAATGCGTGATGGAATAATTAGTACGAATAGTATACCAGGTACGAAATTACATCGTAAAATCAAGAATTTTCTTAGCAAATTGAAAATTTGTTTAAATGATAGTAATCTTTTGAAAATGAAGCATTATTTTTCCGAATGTAAAATTAATAATGAAGTTAGCAAAATTAAAATAGCAAAGATTGCACAATATGATATAGATATTCTTGAAATAAATAAATATATGTTAAACATCGGATATTATGATCCAGAAAATGAAGTTAAGTTCTTTAGATTAAGATTTGAAATCTCTGATGGTTCAACTATTAAAGTCATCGAATTCCCGATAATGCCTAAAAAAGTTATTGCTTTTGATGCAAAGGAAATCCCAATTGAGATACTAAGACAATTACAACCCAATGAAAAAAGTGTAATTCCATTATCACAAGATGAAGTTGATGAAATATTTATATCACAAAAAGATAAAATCAAAGTTTCTGTTGAGAAGAAGAACCGTTTATAAACTTAAAAAACAAATGACTATATTATTCTTACAATTATTTAATTTTAGATTCTAATGTTAATACCGCTAATATATGTACGTTGCGCCAATTAAAAATGTACACATAACTAACCTATTGATATGACAAAAAAGGTATACAGTAACTTTTATTATATAGGTTATTGTATACTTAATTATGTTGCCCATTCTATGTTTAATCATTGATGATAAATTTTTTAATAAAATTGAATAATACAATTTGAGTGTCAAGAAGATTAGTATTTGACAGTATGTAATAAAAGTGAAAAGAAAGAAGGGAAAAGTGAAGTGGGGAAAGGGAATTGAGAATATGATTCGAATTACATTCATCAATGGTTCGTATTGTTGCGAATCTGGAATTACTAAGTTGAAATTGAAACGAGATAGTTTCGATCGAATAATAGGAGTTACAAGGAAAACAACCAGAAGAAGATTGAGAGCACATGAGATTGCTACCCTTACTCTTACAGATTTATCTTATGTAAAACCGTCGCAAAATACATTTAATAGATTACAAAAAAAATATAAATATTCTGAGGCAGAACAACCATGATTAAGTTAAAAATTGGATAAAAAAAAAGCTCGATCTGATGATCGAGCTTTTCTGTTTTTTGATTTTTAGAGTTAAGCTCTTGTAAC
>JAVCCD010000103.1 GCA_030765665.1 Candidatus Tenebribacter mawsonii
GTGAGATCAGCTATTGCTGGTATAGTCAATGATGAAAAGCCGAAAACCAAATAGTCTGCACATAAGATTATACGGTGACAAAACTTTACGTGAAGTTGCCAAACCAGTAACAGAATTTACAGAAGAAATTAATAATTTTATTGATAATCTTGTTTTTACAATGTATCAAAAAGACGGTGTAGGTCTGGCAGCTCCACAAGTTGGTAGATCTCTCCGTATTTTTGTTGTAGATCCATTATGGTTTAATGATGAAGGAAATAAAAATCCTTTAGTGCTTGTGAATCCTGAATTTATAGAATTTCATGGAGAAATTGAAAAAGACGAAGGATGTTTGAGTTTACCTAATATCTTTGAACCTGTTAAACGAGCTCAGATGGTAATAATTGAAGGATTGAATGAGAAAGGTAAAAAGGTTCGATATGAAGCGGAAGGACTTTTTGCCAGAGCATTACAACATGAATTCGATCACCTCGATGGCATTATGTTCATTGATAAAGTCACAAAACTCAAACGAGTATTCCTAAAGAAAAAATTACATGATCTTCAGGGCACAACAGATGAGAATGGCAGAAATATAGGCGAGATAACTCTGTAATAAAATTATATGAAAATAAAGAAAATAGTTTTCATGGGAACTCCTGATTTTGCAGTTCCTACTTTAAATACTTTAGCAAAAACAAGATTTAAACCACTCCTTTGCATAACACAACCAGATAGACCTAAAGGAAGAAAAAGAAAACTACAGCCAACTCCAGTAAAATTGGCAGCACATAAGCATGGAATTCCTGTTATTCAACCGGAAGATGTGAATTCGCTTGAGACGATAAATGAATTATTGGAAATAGCTCCTGATATCATTATCACAGTAGCATACGGTGGTTATATAAATAAATATTTACGGTTGCTTCCAAATTTTGGATGTATCAATCTACACCCTTCGTTGTTACCGAAATACAGAGGTTCTGCTCCTATAAATTATACACTTTTTAATGGTGAACAAATTATTGGGAACACGATATTTAAGATTGTAGCAAAGATGGATGCCGGCCCCATTATTTCTCAGAGTAAAATTGAAATAGCAGAAAACGATTGTTATACTTCTCTATATGAAAAACTCTCAATTAGTGGTGCAAAAGAGATCGTTGAAGTTTTGAAAGGGATAGAAAAAAATAGATTGAACACTCAAATTCAAGATCATACAAAATCTACTTTCAGCTATAAATTATTAAAAAATGATTTTCTCATTAATTGGAATGATACTGCAGAAAATATTAGAAACAGAGTTCGGGGTCTGGCAGAAATACCAGGAATTACAGCTTCATTTAGAGATAAAAGAATAAAAATTATTGAGGTTGAAATTCTTGATTCCATTTCAAAAGATATTCCCGGAACTATTCTAAAGATAGACAAAACCGGAATTGTTGTAACTACTACAGATAAAAATATTTTACTCACAAAAGTCCAACCGGCAGGAAAAAATATTATGACTTCTTATGCTTTTAGTTTGGGTGCTCGGATTAAAACAGAGGAAAAGTTCAGCGATGGCTTTTAAGATAAACACAAAGGGAAAAGGACTTTTTCTTATATTATCTACCATTTCACTCATGCTCATGATGATAATTACAACAATTTTATGGTGGTTCATATCTCCCAGGTTACATGAGATAAGTATAGTTCTTGCTGGATTATCTCTCACCGCACTCAGAGTTTTCTTCTTTATACTTGCCTTAGGTACAATTTTGGTGTTGCTAATAAGTTATACTGAAACAAATTTGTTGGTTGCAAGATTTGCCATAAGGGCATATATTAAAATAATTTATCCGGTTACTCTTTTACTGGGAAGACTTATAGGAATTTCAAAAGAGAAAATTAGAGAGTCATTCATTAATGTGAATAATTCATTTATTAATGCCCTAAAGAAGAGATTTGATCCCTCTGAATTACTGATCTTATTACCACATTGTCTGCAAAATATCGATTGTGATATTAGAATTACAACCGACATTACAAAATGTGAAAACTGTGGAAAATGTGATATCGCAAAATTGTGTGAAATTTCTGCAAAATACAAGATAAAAATGGCAATAGCAACTGGTGGGACATTAGCGAGAAAAATAATTATTGAAAACAGACCAAAATTCATTATTGCGGTTGCTTGTGAACGTGATCTTGTAGAAGGATTACGTGAAGTGTTTCCAATACCAGTTTACGGTGTATTGAACCTAAGACCAGAAGGACCGTGTTTTAATACCAGAGTTATTACTCAGAAAATTGAATCTGCTCTGGTTGCACTGATAGAACCATGAATAAGAAACGAAACAAAAAAAAATTCAAACGTAAGAACATTAAAATAACTAATATAGAGTTAACCGATATAGATCACTTTACAGAAGATGAGGTTTCAGTAGAAAAACGGGCAGAAAAGAAACTAATTGAAAAAGGAAAATTTAGTAGTAAGAGAGATTTGAAATTAAAACAAGGTAGAATATTGGAAGTTAGATCAAACTATAAATGTCTTGTAAAAATAGATCAGAAAAACTTGCTCTGTATATTAGGTGGAAGATTTAAACAGGTAAATTTTGAAACCAAAAGTATTGTTGCAGCCGGAGATTATGTTAATGTGGATGTCTCGTCTGATCCGCGCATCGAAGAGATTGTTGATAGGGTTAACACTCTTTCTAGATTTTCTGATAATGATTTTCAAACTGAGATTATAATAGCATCCAATGTAGATCAAGTTATTATCACATCATCATTTAAAGATCCAATGCTTAATCTGGGTTTGATTGATCGCTATATTTGTGCTGCAAAGATCAATAATATTTTACCTGTTATTTGCATCAATAAAATTGATCTGGCTGATTCTTTAAATGAAGTTAAAGAGATCGGAAAATTTTATGAGGAGCTTGGAATTAAAGTAATTTGCACATCGACCAAAACAGGAGAAGGCATAGAAAAGCTAAAAAAAATACTTAAAGATAGAGATAGTGTTTTTTCTGGTCATTCGGGTGCAGGGAAATCTTCCCTGATAAATGTTCTGCAACCAGAATTACAATTAAA
>JAVCCD010000202.1 GCA_030765665.1 Candidatus Tenebribacter mawsonii
ATTCCATAAGCAGGATTATCATTCCCATCAATGATCGAATCATCAATAGCAGGATCATCATCCCATACATTATTTTCAGCTGTTACGTCAGCAGAACTGGCATTATAAATACTGAATTCTTCACCAGTGTAAAAAATATTATCGTAAATACAATTATAACCGTCATCATCAGGATCGGCATTATTAAGATCACCCAAATTTACAGTTGCATCTGCTGTTAGATAAAATCCTGTGTAATTATTATTTACTTTGTTATAAGTAAAAACTGCATCTGCTCCATTTCCATACAACATCACACCGGCTCCTGAATCGGGATTATTTTCCACAAAATTGTGATGAATGTGATTCCATTTATAGGTTCCTTTTCCAACATAGAGATAAATGCCTGTATAATTGTAACTAACTTCATTGTACTCAACAATTGGAGCCATGTTGTCATATCCAAATAGATTCGCCAATGTGATTCCCTGCTTCTCATTATGGTGAATGTAGTTATTTGTTATCATCGGACTGCAGGAATGAGAATTACTCTGCAATGAAAGCTGGATAGCTCCATAAAAAGATGCTCCCAAACCACAACGTGTAACTTCACAGGAATCGATTAATACGTTGGAGTTATCTACAACAGTGATCCCACTTTTTTGCACATAAGCAACTTTTGAATTCTTTATTTCCATATATGAAGGCGTTGTAGCCGAAAGAGCTGAAAAGGATATGGCTTTTTGGTGATCATCAAAATATGAATGATTAATTAGAACAGGACTGTTAATAGAATGAATCCCATAATCGTTTGTATCATCGGTATTAGAAATACGGCAGTAATCAAAGACACTTTCATTCTCTTCATCTTCCAAACGCAACCCACCCCAGTTCAATCCGCCATTTCCATAAAATCTGATCGTATCGTTCAATGTACCATTTGCGAACAGATTGCCTAAAGCTGTTATCTTATAGTTCCCACTTGCAATAACTTCAACTCCGGCATCTATTTCTAACGTTTCATTGGTTGGAATTGTGATCTCTCCAATAATATTATACGGACTTCCAGCTAAATTCCAGGTTCCAGATTGATTTCCAGAAACATCTGTAGCGAATACAGAAATGGTTAATATAAACATTAAATAACTAAATACCATTTTTTTCATTTCTACCTCCAGATATAGTTCATTTTATTTTATTTTTGTCATTTCTTCTTTTTATCAGATCAATAATGAAAGCAGCAATCAGCGCAACTACAGCAATACCTGCTCCAATCCACTTTAAGGAGGTAAGAAAAGATACAACAACAGCTGCAATGCAAACCCCAAGGAAAATGAATAGTATCGATTTCCAGAATTTAAGACCAAAAAGATAAGCAGCTAATGATCCCGTCCAGGCTCCTGTAATTGGCAATGGTATTGCAACAAAGAGCATCAATCCGATCTCTTCATATTTCTGTATTACTTCAGTTTTTTTACGTGTTCTGGTAAAAATTGCTTCTAATATTTTTTTTAGGAAGGGTACTTTAAAAAATAACTTTGTAACAAAATCAAAGAAAAGTAGGATAAAAAATATTGGGAACATATTCCCCGCAATTGAAATGGGAATTACCTTCCAGTATGGTAACTGATATTTATGAACACCAATTGGGATCGAGCCCCGAAGCTCAAAAATAGGTATCATTGATATGAGCATGACTTTGATCTCATCAGGAGCTTCAATCTTATCAATTGATGCTTTCATTTTATCTTTAATTCCACCCACAGCAAAAAGTGAAAGAGCAACACAAAGTAAAATCAAGATAATAAGTGATTTTTTCATTCCTGCCATCCTTCATCTCCAATAAGAGGAACAAATGTACATCCACCCTCATTTGTATGAACATATCCATCTTCGGTTTTGGTAATAACAACAAGTTGCTGTAAGGTTCTATTTCCAGTAGGAATAATTAGTTTGCCATTCATAGCAAGCTGTTTTGTCAAACTTTCAGGAATGTCTGGTGCAGCAGCTGCCACGATTATTTTATCAAACTCTTCCTGCTTGGGATATCCATCAGCCCAACCTAATGTTCCGTCACCAAATTTGTAATAAATATTCTTGTAGCCTAAATCATTTAGTAAGTTTTCTGCCCCAGTAATTAGTGATTTAATTCTTTCCACAGTATACACTTTTTCCACAATCTCAGCTAATAGTGCTGTTTGGTAACCTGACCCAGTACCTATTTCAAGTACTTTATCACTTTTTTTCAGTTCTAAAGTTTGCATCATTAGCGCAACAATATATGGTTGAGAAATAGTTTGACTCTCTCCAATACTAAGTGGAGAATCGTTGTATGATAAATGTTCTAACTCGGTTGGAACAAACCTATGCCGAGGAACTGTAAAAAATGCTTTAAGAACATTTTCATCAGTAATTCCTCTGGCAAGAAGTTGATATTTTATCATATTTTCTCGAGAAGTTCTATATTTCATTGCCCCTCGATCCAATTACTGATCCGTCCAAAAGAATTTTTTTTAGTAAAATCAGGCGCAATAGGTGTAATGGAAACAAACCCATTTTTAACAGCATTAGCATCAGAATTTTCTATTTCTGTCCAATGCGGTTCATCACCACCAATTAAATAAACAGGTTCACCATTATCATCTTTCTCTTCGCGAATAAAATTGTAATAGATCCTGTGCCCAATACAGGTAACTTTTGTTCCCTTTAATTCATCATAATCTAAATTTGGAACATTGATGTTCAAAACTTCGTTCTTCACAATTTCTTTATGAATCCCGTTCTCAAGCATTTCACACAAATATTTGGCAGCAGTAATAAATTTTTGTTTTTTATAAGCAGCAAGTGAGATTGCAATCGATTTATGACCTAAGAACATTGCTTCAATTGCTGCCGCAACTGTTCCAGAATACAATACATCTTCACCCATATTTTGTCCGGCATTTATCCCAGAGATAACCAGATCTATTGAGTTATCAACAATTAGTTGTGAAGCTAAAATCATGCAATCTGCAGGAGTTCCGGAAATAGCGTAGCATTGTTTAGATTTCTCAATTACTTTCATTGGTTTAAAAAGCGTAATAGAATGAGATTTTGCACTTTGTTGTTTTAATGGTGCAGCAATTATTATATCATGTCCGTACTTTTTTAGTTCATCCGCTAAGATCGTAATTCCAGGTGCATCAAATCCATCATCATTCGTAAGTAAGATCTTCATTATTTCTCCATTAATTTCTCATTTCATACAGCACGATCTTGATAAAATTTTTTATGTCTCGCAAACCAGAAATATAACTCTCTTGTCCATCGTAGATTGTATCGATAGGTGTAAAGCCAACTATTCCATTCTTTTTAGCAATTTTTAGAATAATCTCAGTTTCAAATTGATAACGTTTAGTTTGAAACTTCATCCCATCTAATATTTGTAAATTATATAATCTGAATCCACACTGTGAATCTAGTATTTTCTGCTTTGATGCACGTGTAACAACCCAACTTGTTAGTGTATTACTCCAAATTCTATGAATCGGCATTTTCTTACGCGAGAAATTTCTCTTACCAATAACAAGTTCCAGTTCTAATTCATTCTGTTTGTTAATAAAGTCTAAGAAATCCTCAGGTTTATGCTGCAAATCACTATCTATTGAAAATGCAAATTTAAAACCTTTATCTGCAGCTGCTTTAAACCCAATTTGTAAAGCATTTCCCTTACCGGCATTCGTTTTCAACTCAACAAAATTTACCATGTTTTTTTTGCATATCTCTGCAGAATTATCTTCTGAAGCATCATCAATTGTAAATATACTTTCTAATGGGAAATATTTGGTGATTCTTGTAAATAATTCCTGTAGATATTTTTCTGAATTATATATGGGAACTACTACTGCTGTATTCTTCCAATCCGCTCTCATAATCCTGCTTTTTCCATTTTTGTTATCCAAAATTCATGTCCTTGAGTGTCAAGCAAATCATTGTGAAGAAAAAAAATTGACATTTAACCTTCCTTCAAGAAAAAGATACTAAAAATAATTATAAAAATCAGGAGATATTATGTCAGATAAATTAGTATTCGGAAACATTAGCAGTAAAGAATCTATGAATTTGGAAGAAACATACGGAGCACACAATTATCATCCGCTTCCAGTTGTTATAGCAAAAGGTGAAGGTGCAAAAGTATGGGATCCAGAAGGAAATGAATATTATGATTTTCTCTCTGCATATTCTGCTGTAAATCAAGGACATTGCCATCCAAAGATCATCAATGCACTTACAGATCAAGCCAATATTCTTACACTAACATCTCGTGCTTTTTTTAACAACAAATTAGGTGAATACGAAAAATTTATTACAGAGTTCTTTGGCTATGAAATGGTTTTACCGATGAATACAGGTGCAGAAGCTGTAGAAACAGCAATAAAACTTTCAAGAAAATGGGGTTACGAAAAAAAGGGAATTGAAGAAAATAAAGCGATTATAATTTTTGCAGAAGGAAATTTTCACGGAAGAACAATTACAATTGTTTCTGCTTCAACCGATCCAGATTGCAGGAAGGGATTTGGACCTTTCACGCCAGGCGTGGAGAAAATTCCCTATAATAACTCACAAGCCCTGGAAGATATTTTACAAAAACTGGGTAAGAATGTTGCTGCATTTATTGTTGAACCGATCCAAGGTGAAGCAGGCGTTTTCGTTCCCGATGAAAATTACATAAAAGATTGTTATGATATTTGCAAGAAACATAATGTGCTATTCGTGGCTGATGAAGTTCAAACAGGAATAGCCAGAACAGGTAAACTACTTTGTTGTGATCATTCAGGTATCAAGCCAGATATCGTAATATTAGGCAAAGCAATATCAGGAGGAGTGCTTCCAGTTTCTGCAGTTCTTTCCTCAAAAGAGATTATGTTAACAATAAAACCAGGCGAGCATGGTTCTACTTTCGGTGGATTCCCACTTGCTTGCACAGTTGCTAAGGCTGCACTAGAAGTTGTTGTTGAAGAAAATCTAACTGAAAAAGCTGAGAAACTAGGTAAGTTATTTCGTGACGAGATGAGAAAGATCGATTCTCCACTGATTCAACTCGTTCGTGGAATGGGACTTTTAAATGCTCTTATTATCAAACCAAAAGATGGTATTGAAGCTTGGGATGTATGTGTAAAACTTAAGAAGAATGGACTTCTCGCCAAACCTACACATCAGCATATTATCCGTTTTGCACCACCACTGGTTATAACTGAAGAACAACTTATGGAGTGCGTTGAAATTATTAAAAGCACAATCTTAAATTTAAGTTAAAAAAAATTAAAATTCACAGTAAAGATCTAGGTTGAATAAAATTAGCCACCCTGACTGTTAAGTACAGGGTGGTTTTTATATATTGGTAGTGTAATACAGTTTATGAAAGAATTATGAAAGAAAAGTTCAGCCTTTCCGAAGCTTCTTGTAGAGGGATTCTTAAACGCAAGATTCGGAAAGTTTTAACTCAGTCGTAACTTTCCGAATCTTGGCTGAAAGATTTCCTTTGGTGGAAGCTTCGGAAAGAAATTTTAAAGGAGGAAACGTGAAAAAAATTATTGGATTATTATTATTATTTGCACTATTATTTGGTTGTACAAATAGTAAAAAAGATAAACTAATTATTGGAATTATAAAACCGTCATTAAATCATCTAACATTCGATTTTGGCTTAGCCACAGATTTTCTGAATAGAGACGATTTTGTAATAAAGAATTTTGCTTCTGGTTGGGAAACAAACGAAGCTTTGATCTCTGGAAAAATTGATGTCGCTATTCTTCCTTTCACTTATGCATGGCTAGACGTTTCTAATGGTAAGAAAGTGAAAATAATCTCTTTTTTAGAACGGGAAAGTGATGGAATTATTGCGAATCCAAGCATTAAAACTTTAGATCAACTTCAGGGTAAAAAACTTGGAGTTCTAAGAGCTTCAACATTAGATATCTTTGCAGAACTTATGACTGAAGAACGTAATTTAGATATGGAATTTATTTATTTCCGTACACCTATGGATATGGCAACTGCCTTAAAAACAGGTGAAGTTGATGCACTCAGTTTTTATGTTCCTTCAATATTTAAGTTCAATAGCGACTATAATATTGTACATTGGTATGGTGATGATTATCCATTACATACTTGTTGTAATATTACGGCAACGGAGAACGCAATTAATTCCAAAAGTGAAATGATCAAAAAATTTCTAATTGGGCTTTATACTGCTACAGATGAACTTAATAAATCTCCTGATACTGCTTATAAAGCTGTAGAGGAATTCTATGAACTATACCCTCCATATTCAAAACAGTCTTTGTATCATACTAAATATGTGATGGGATTAGATGAGAACATGAAAGAATTTGAAATGAAAACCTATAATAAAATGATCGAAAAAGGTTATGCTGTAAATCCTGTAAAACCAGAAAATGTTTACTATAAAATTAAATAAATCGAAAATTCTGGGTGGATTTCTCGTACTTATTTTTTTCATAATTTTAGCTATTTCGCTTGGAATTTCTTTTAGAGAGATACTGGGAAATAGAACTTCGGTTAGTCTGCTCTTTTCTGATCTTTTCATATCTTTCTGGCGTGTAACAATAGTTGCAATTATAGCTTGGATTACAGGAGTAATTGGTGGATATCTGTTGTATCATTCCACATCTATAAATAACATGTTCCTTCCAATAATTAATTTTATTCGTCATATTTCACCATTTGCCTGGTTGCCTTTTGCAATTATCTGGTTTGGATTAGGGGAACTACCTATAATCTTTATTATGTTCATTACACTCTTCTTCCCTACAATAATTGCTGCTTCAAATCATTTTTCTAATCTCCCGCATGAGTATCTTGATGAAGGACACGTTCAGGGAGCATCACAGTTACAAATGTTCCTTCATATTGAGTTGCCTCTTGCTCTTTCTTCTCTTCTCAATCTATTTCGAATTATTTGGGGATTGGGTTGGACAGTGATAATTGCTGCTGAGATGTTGGGTGTTAATAATGGGATGGGATTCCGACTTCTTGACTTTAGATATTTACTTAAATATCCTGAAATGCTGATCTATTTTATCATCATGGGATTCACCGGGATTATTTTTGATTCAATTCTTAAAAAAGTAATTAATCAATATGATCGAAAAATTTAGTTAATCCGCAATCAAATCTAACTTGACCAACTCTAATCAAATACTAAAATGTCTGTAGATACTAAGGGATTGATAATGAGGAAAAAAGTTATAGCAATTATTGCTGATGGTGAAAAAGTTAACAATATAGAGAACATACTAAATGATGTTGACGTTATTATCGCAGCCGATGGTGGAGCAAATATTTGTAGAATTTGTGAAGTTACACCCGATTATATTATAGGTGATCTTGATTCAATAATTCTAGAAAACATTAAGTTTTTTTCTAAATCTAAATTTGTTGAGGTTAGTGAGCAAAGCACAACTGATCTACCAAAAGCAATTAGTTATGCATTAAAGTTAAATCCAACCAAGATAAAAATAATCGCTGCTTTTGGTAAAAGAACTGACCATACAATTGCTAATATTCTCATCTTTCAAAATTATGATGAGTTAATTCCTTTGGAAGTTTATGACAACTTTGGTGTGATGAATTTTTACCCTCCTGGCAAACATTATATTGCGTTACAATCAGGACAAACAATTTCGTTTTTTTCAATTACTCCAATTGAGAATCTATCTCTTGAAGGGTTCAAATATCCCGTAATTGATACGGACTATTCCAACAATTTTATTGGTATTAGTAATGTAGCTATAGATAAAAATTGTTCTATCAAATTTAATAGAGGTAAACTGATCTCTTATAAAATTGTAGTTTGACATTCTTTTAAGTTTTAGTGATATTATATATATATAGAAATTATTATAATATTCGTAATATGTGATTAAAAAACTTGCAAATTATTGTAAGATAAAAAGTTTTGAAATCATTAAAAATAAAATGTTCGGGAGGAAAC
>JAVCCD010000105.1 GCA_030765665.1 Candidatus Tenebribacter mawsonii
GTTGTTTTTGATGCTGGTATCATGCACCAATCTACAAATGAGAATGTTAAGGTTGGTATTGCTATAAGGAATATTGGTAAGCAGTTGACTTATCATACTGATAATGAATACGAAGAAGTTATGCCAACAACGTTAACTGTTGGATTCAATTATCATCCTAGAAAAAATATCTATGCGACTGTAGATATTTATAAACCTTTGGATAACGAGATTTTTGGCAGGATCGGGTTTGAATATCAGATACATCCAATGTTGGCTGTTAGAACAGGCTACAAAACAAATGCATCTGATTGGGCAACAGGTGGAGACAATGATTTTCTATCGGGAATGTCTTTTGGAACTGGATTTAATCTCAATAAATACAATTTAGTATTGGATTACGCAATTGTTTCTTACGGTGATCTGGGATTTGTGAATCAGATCTCGGTAAAATATTTATTTTAGAGAAACAAGAAAACACTTCCAGTGCAAAATCCACTAAAATCACCATTTTTCGCATTTACTTTGAAAAGTATATCATTACATCAAAAAATATTAGACAACAAAAAACAATTTAAAAATATGACCAAAATTTTTTTATGAGGAATTAATGGATAAAAAAGATTTTCTATTTGAAGTTGGTGTAGAAGAAATTCCGGCAGCTTATATCGCTGGTGCGATTAAAGCAATTAAAGATAATTTTGAAATAAATTTGAAAAAAGCAAATCTTGAATATGATGAATTACAATTATTCTCGACTCCGCGTCGTTTTACTGTTAGAATTACATCACTTCAAACGCAACAAAAAGATGAAGTTATTGAACGTATAGGTCCAACAAAAGAGATGGCTTACACAACTGATGGAAATTTAACAAATGCAGCTTTGGGTTTTTTGCGAGGAGCTGGCGCAGAAGAAAATGACATCATTATTAAGCAGACTCCCAAAGGTGACAAAATAGCAATTAGTAAAGCGATAAAAGGTAAACCCACAGCTACAATACTAATAAGTTTAATCAAGGATATAATTACTGAAATTAAATTCCAAAAGTCAATGAAGTGGGGAAATTCTAAACTCTCTTTTGCACGACCGATCCGTTGGATCTTAGCATTATTTGGAAATCAAATTTTACAATTAGAATTTGCAAACATCACATCGAGCAATATAACTTTTGGTAATCGTTTTCAAAAGTTGGATAATCCCATTGAAATAAACTCAACAAATGAATATGAAGAAAAATTAGCTGGAGTTTTCGTAATTCCCAATCGTGATGAAAGGAAAAAGATCATAATTCAACAAATTAATGAACTTTTTATTAATTCAGATGAGAAAGTAATTGAGAACAATAAGTTGTTGGAGACAGTTACCGATCTTGTAGAGTTTCCAACTGCTGTAATTGCAGACTTCGATAAAAAATATCTTAAACTTCCCCAAAAAGTGGTAACATTAACACTTTCTGAGCATCAAAAATACTTTTCTATAAGCAAACAAGATGGAACTCTCAGTAATAAATTCTTATTCATTTCTAATGGTGACCCGCAATATTCTAACCTGATAAAACAGGGGAATGAAAAAGTAATCACTGCCAGATTAGAGGATGCAGAATTCTTTTATAAAGAAGACACAATCCAACCTTTTGATACATTTGTACCAAAATTATCTGAGGTTACATTCCAACAAAAGCTTGGAACAGTTTTAGAAAAGACAGAAAGGATAAAGCAAATTACAAAGTTTATTTGTGATGAAATTGAACTCGAAACTGAAGTAAAAAAGCACTCTATAGATGGTGCAAATTTATGTAAGGCAGATCTCGTTACAATGATGCTTGCTGAGAAAGAATTCACAAAACTTCAAGGATATATTGGGCACCAATATGCCCTGAAAAGTGGTGAAGACATTGAGACTGCCAGAGTAATTGAGGAGCATTATCAGAATGGTGATGAAAAGATGTCTTTAGCAGGTTCGGTGGTTGCCATTGCAGATAAAATTGATACGATCTGTGGGATAATCGGTGTCGATATGGTTCCTACCGGCTCAAAGGATCCATTTGCACTAAGGCGTGCTGCTAATGGAGTTGTTCAGATAATTTCCAACAATAATTTTGAAATTGATATCAATAAATTAATTAACATAACGTTTGAATTACTGAAAGACAAACTTGATAAACCTGAGAATAACAAAGATGTTGTTTATGATTTTTTCAAGCAGCGTGTGCATTGGCTTCTTAAACAAAAACAAATTGATTACGATATCATTGAAAGTGTTATGCATATAGATCATTCTAATATCCCTGATCTAATTCATCGGGCAGAGGCATTACAAGAATTGAAGAAACAGGCAAATTTCATCAAATTGGTTCTTGGTTTTAAGCGTGTATCCAATATTATTGCTGAAGTGGAAGCAACGTCAATGGTTAAGCAAGAGATGCTAAATGAGAAGATGGAGCAAACTCTTTATGCACAATATTTAGAACTAAAAATAGAGATTAATACGCTTCTTCCTAAAAAGAATTATCAGAAGATCTTGGAAATTCTAGTTGATTACGGCAGCACTATCGATAAATTCTTTGAAGAAGTTCTGGTTAATGTAGAAGATATGGAGATCAAACAAAATAGATACAATATTCTATCCTGTATTCGAGAATTATTTCTGCAGGTTGCAGATTTAAACAGAATTGTTGTTGATAAATAAAAGAAAAATAAAGAGGTAATGAAAATGGTGATTCAAATTTCCCATAGAGCAAAAGCAATAAAACCATCACCAACGCTCACAGTGTCGGCTCTTGCTAAAAAAATGAAAGCAGATGGCATTGATGTAATAAATTTTGGTGTTGGAGAACCAGATTTTGATACACCTGAATACATTAAAAATGAAGCACATAAAGCGATTGATGATAACTTCACGCGATACACAGCATCTTCTGGTATTATTGAGCTCAGGGAAGCTATTGCCGCTAAATTGAAACGTGATAACAATCTTGACTGCGATCCAGATGATATTCTGGTTTCTCCCGGTGCAAAAGCTTCAA
>JAVCCD010000002.1 GCA_030765665.1 Candidatus Tenebribacter mawsonii
TAAGCCTTATAAATCAAAATGCAATGATGAAAATATATCTAATGTAATTGATCGTAATTTCAAACCCGGGCTAACTCAAAACGTAATAGTAAGTGACTTAACCTATGTAAAGGTTGGTGTTAATTGGTTTAATAATCACAGAATTCATGGGAGCCTGGGATATCTGTCTCCTATTGAATATAAAACTAGATTGTCCGAGTAATTGCTGTACAAATTCTGGTTACCTTTCCATGTTAGCAGCTTTTTTCTTATTTCAACAGTAAACATTTTTCAGTAACTATGATTTCATTACCAACTTGTAATTGATAATAATAAACACCTGAACTTACAGGTTTATTAGATTCATCATCACCATCCCACATTATAGAATGATCACCACTATTAAATTCATCTTGAACCAAAATTTTTATTTTTTGACCTTTGAGATTATAAATTGAAAGTTCAACGTTTGAATCATTTTTGATAGAAAAATTAATTGTTGTGCTTGGATTAAATGGGTTGGGATAATTCTGGCTGAGTTTTGTAATATTAGGAATCGTATTACTATTTGCATTTACAACTACATTCTGATTTTCATAAGCACCCATTTCAATTCTCCCACCATAAAATCGAGGATTTCCAGCTAAATCATATTCGGGAAGGTTCAAGCCTGTTGTATCTGGAATACCGGCATTAACGCAGGGTGATATGTCTTGAAGGGAAAATGGATTAATCGTTGTTCCGCTAAAAAGTGGATTCAATTCAATATTACCAACTCCTGTGCAATCTTCTTGAGTATCAGAATATTCAACATCAACAAATCCTTCAAAAATAGGAGTAGAATTATCCCAGATAATACAATTTATTAAATCTGCATCTCCATAAGAACAAATTACTCCGCCAATTTCAGAAGCGTAATTCTCTACAATCGTACAATTAATTAAATCAATAGTACCTTTTTCACCAACGAAAGCTGCACCACCATGAGTTGCACTGTTATTGTAAATTAATCCATTATACACATCTATATTTGATCCGCCTTGAGCAACGATACCACCACCACAACTTTCTGAAACATTATCTAATAATTTACAATTTATTAAAAGTGCGTTAGATGAAAAATCGCAATTGATAGCTCCTCCTTCTGATGCTGTATTATTAGAAAATATTACATTTTCGATAATAGTGTGTGAATAATTAAAACACATTATACCGCCACCCCTAAAAACAGATTCATTATTGGTAATTATCAGATTTATCAAACTTGGTTTAGAATTATGACAAAAGATTCCGGCACCGCCTCCTTGGGTAAACCCATTTCTAATTGTTAAATTTTTTAAAAGAGTATTCTCATCAATTATGTTGTAATCATTATCGAAATCTATTACTCGATTTACATAGTTTCCATCTATAATAGTTGATTCACGACTTACTCCAATAACTTTGATGTCTCCAATATCTGGCCAAATTATATTTTCAAAATAGATCCCTTCAGCTACCAAAATGGTGTCACCTTCAGATGCAAAATTTAATCCATCTTGTATTGAATCAAAATCTTCAGGAATATTTATGATTGTTGCTGATAAATGCAAAACAAAAACCAAACATAAAACTATCATTAATTTTTTCATCTTCTCCTCCAATTTTTATAGTTGCTGCTAATGTTCGGGCTATGCCACGTACCATCGCGGCGTGTGATTTTCAAATTCGACACGTTGTTGAATCGGTACGATTCAACGCAAGCCAAGCAACTAACCAGTATGTGGATAGCTATGTTATGCCCTTTTTATTCTATTATTCTCACTTCATTTTCTCAAAACTTACTGAAGTATTTTTGTTATTACAGGTAACACTAGAAGTATGTATTTACAGCAAACTCAAACTGATCAATAAACATTTTTTTAAAATTAGATATATTATTTTGCTCATAAAATAATAGCATAGTTTTTTTATAATCTATAGAATCAACTGTTCTGAATGACAAAGGACAATGATTTTCACTTATCAAGATTGCGTTACTTACGATTCTTGCAGTTCTTTTATTTCCATCCATAAATGGTTGGATATAGGATATAAGAACTAGAGCTAATAAAGTTTTTTCGAATATGTTTTTTTTACTATTGATTAATTCACAAGTCATAGTTAATGCTTCTGAAATTTGAAATTCATTATCTAAAGGACGATAATTTGTTCCCGAGATACCAACTCGTCTTGTTCTTAAATTTCTTTCAATATTAAGTTCTTTTATAAGTATGCTATGAATGTCTTCAATTTTTGCTATAGAAAGAGGTTGCAAATAATCGGGATTAGTAATAATAAAATCAAGTGCATCTTTGTGATTCAATAGCATAATTGCTTCATCTTTTGTCTTACCTGAAGCAGTTTCTTTTTCTTTTAATAATCTTTCTGTCTCTAATAGGGAATATGTATTTCCTTCAATTTGTGATGATTTCCAGCTTAAATCAATTGCTAATCTATCAAGTTCTTTCTTATATTCATTTTTAGTTAGCTGAGAAATATTATCAGTATATTTTTTTTGAAGTTCTTTAAGTTTTATCAATTCAATTGGTGTGAAAACACTATGGTTATTTAGAACATTAGTGATTATTTGGAAATTAAATTCTTGTTTTATTTCTCTTTCATCAATTTCTTTTTCATAATATTTAGGAACATCAATTGGTTGAATTAATTCATACATAGGTGAAATAATATATTTTGTTCCTTTACCTCTTCCTTTTACCTCTATGTAATTATTGGATGTCAGATTTGTTAGAATTCTCTTTAATGTAGCATAACTAATTGGTAAAGAAATTCCATCAAAAATCTCTTTTGAAGAGAGTTCTTTTTTTGTCTTTATGAATTCAATAATATCTTGTTCTCTACTTTTTAACATTTGTAATCTCCTTTTAAAGCTCACGCAGCAACTCTTTTCAGCTCAAATGCTGAGCCTTTTGAGCCACTTTTATTTCTCGGATGAGCTACAAAATCAATAA
>JAVCCD010000054.1 GCA_030765665.1 Candidatus Tenebribacter mawsonii
GAATACATAGAACCAAGTTCAAAACAATCAATATTTGCAAGACCGGCCGGGTTCCAATATGATGCAGTTACATTGTCTGCAATTGCAGTGAAAGCGTTTCCCATAGAAAGAGCTTTTGCACCAACCCCCATTCTGATATATGGTAGTTCATCATCTGCACTGAGCCATGATGAAATTCCAACAACAATCAATCCTATGAGAACTGTATATAACATCTTGTTCATTTTCATTTTTTACCTACCTTGTTTGATTTAAAGAGAGGAGGAGACGTATCTCCCCCTCCCAAATAATCAATTTATTTTACAACACCGATCTTGAGCATTTCAACAATCTTCTTGTCTTGAACATCACCACTAGCGCCAGTTGCAATAATACGTGTTACATATCCACCTCTGGCAACATTTTGTCCTTTATCATTCGTGCCATCCCAAGTTACGTAGTTAGAGGTAAGCCTTTTTATCAGCTCATTAGTCTTGAGGACTTTAACTTTTTTACCAGCAAAGTCATAAATCTCAATTGTAACATACGCATCTCTGGTAAGATTTAGAGGGAATGATGTAATACCTTTTGAACCGTTATCAAGACGAAGTGGGTTTTCGGAATATACCATTTCATTAGGAAGTGCGAAAGATAACTCTGGGCTATGCATGATCATATAAGTATGTCTGCTAACCGAGCAAGCATCCCAGATATTAGTGGCTTCAACTTCAAATATAATCCCAGGGGTGAGTTCATCAATCACATTCGAACCGAGGTATTCGGAGTAGAATGCCATTGTTCCATTTGTGCTGTCGGCTAGTATTGTGCGAGGTCCATCAAGAATTGCTTCAGTACTTTGCTCTATGAATGTAATGTTTACTTCATTTGGTACTATTTCTGCGTTGCCACCCCAGTTTACACTGAATCTGAACAGATTCTGCATGTCGTCATAGGGTTGCACGATCCAGGTCTCTGTACCACCAACCAATAATGGCTGGAAGTCAACTGTTGGGGCAGGTGCTTTGATATCGAATTCAAACTGCCATGGATTTGCATTTTGACCAACCCATGTAGTTCCTACATTTCCTGCAAGGTCAGGAATTATTGACGTAATCACATAGTGACCGGCTTCCAAAACTCCAGCATTATATGCGAGAACACCTGCAGAAATCGTGATGTTTTCATTATCAATAGCATTGCCATTGAGCAAGAGTTGAATATTTGCTTCATCGATCCCACTCGCAGCAGTGTAATTGTAACCATGTTCAGGACAGTCTGGTCTCACAACATATTGTGGTATATCTTCATAACCAATGGAGATTACAACTTCTGTTCCGTAAGGCATTTCAGGAGAGGAGAAATCAACAGGATCTTCATCAACTATTCCAGGTTCGCCGGGTTCTTCAACCCAGTAACAGAGCGTATCACATGGAGTAACATAACTGTACAGATACAAATCCCAAATACCATTACCGTTGATGTCGTCCCAATCCCAAACACCGTTGTGATTAAGATCGTCGTAATCTTGATCCTGATTTACAAGATCCGGCCAGTCTTCGTTGTATAATCCATCATTGTCATTATCGATTGGATCACCAATGGGACTTATTGCCCACACACTCGGAGCTCCATAATCAATACCGTAATTCTGTTGTGCATCAAACGGAGAGCCATCAGTAGTGGTTACCTCTGCAATGAGAGTAATTGCAGTAGCACTAGGTGGATAGTTTCCACCATAGTTTACCTTATATCGATTTCCTCCAAGGTCAGTTGCCATAGTATTTTCTTGAACGGTTGATCCATCAATTTCGAAATCAACGATCACACCGCCGTTTGCGATTACAACTCCTTCAGGAATATTAACATTGAAGAAGAATTCATTTGTCATAGTTGGATTATACCAGAAACTACCGTTAAATGCTTCGAATGTAATGCTATAACTAAGATCATAATCATAACTGAATTCATATGAGTCATAATTAAATAGGGCATCGAAAGCCATCCATTCTGCTGTTAGTGTACCAAATGGTTCACATAATGCACCTGCAAGTTCAGCGTACCCGAATGTATAGGAATAAGTATCTCCAGCAATTGTCATCTGATAAAGTTCTACAGATAATGTAGTTCCTTCAATTGCCAAGGTAACATCAGCAACTTCAGTCAATGCATCTGTGATTTCCGCAGAGAAGGTTAATCCTTCGTAAGTAGCATTGGAAACAACCGGTGCTACAAGGTCAACATTAAATGTTAACACATTTGTTTCATCTTCATTTCCATAATCATCTCTCAGTAAAATCTGAATTGTGTGAGATATTTCTGTATCTAGATCTAAGCCATCAGTTTCTATTGTATAAATCCAATTAACTCCGGGAATACCACAAGTATCGGGTACAACATTTCCACAACTCATTGGCACACTATTTTCGATGATATAGAAGCCATCAAGGATTGCATCAACTTTTAGATTTCCCCAATCTCCTTCATAAACAACTTCGGTTTCGAAGTCAGGAGAATCGTTGGTATAGGCATTATTGTAATTAGGTTCAAGCACAATTTCATCGCCGATTGCGAGGTTCAAGATGCCTGAAGAATTTGCGAATACTGCGAATTCACCAGTACAAATAGTGGTAAACTCAGCTTCAGTGTCATTGAATACAGCACCTTCAATTTTAACCCATGGGTCAGCCATTCCTGAAAAATAGCAATAAACTTCAAGGAATGCTTCAGCTGGTACAAAAACAGGATCATATGCAAGAGTATAAACAGGTAATTGAGCTGGAATACCCGGAAGTGCACCATAATAATTTACTTTTTCGGTGACACTTACTTGAGTTAACATTTCATTATTAGTAGGATAGTACTCTTCATTTGGTTCGAACCATACAGCGTTATCATTATGCATTTGCACAAAATGTGCAGGAACATCAGCTGTCATTTGTTCATCATAACTTGTTACGATTCCATTTGAACCGAAATTTGGAGTTACCTTATGAACATTCATTGTACTATAGGACAGTCCAAATGCATTATACATCCAGAGAGTAACAGTGCCACTGTTGGCTCCAACGGATTCCGGATTTGCAATCACAATATCGCCTGCATACGCGTTGTTGTTGCTTGAAAGTTCAACAATTTCAGCTTCATCATTATCACAATTATCATCTCCAGATATTTCGGACAACGCAATGATGAATTCAACAGGTGTAGCAGATCCAACTTTTGCAACATGATTAGCAACAATTCTGAGACCATCTGCTGTCATTTGGCTGAACGCTGTGTAATCAGCCGGATCAACAGGAACACCGATCTTTGAATAGATGCTATCTGCGATCTCGAGGTATGCTACAGGACGAATTAATTCAATCTCGGCAACATTATAATTTACTCGATAAAGTTTCTCATTACCAGAAGCAGAAGCATCTACTTCTGTGATTGTGGTACCAATATCAATCCAGTTTGTTCCACCGTCAATAGTGTATTCAAACCTAATTCCGGTAGCAGGAATCTGTGATCCATTTGGAAGATAGCATGCTTTTGTGAAGGCATAGATTCGATCTTTACAATTTGGATTTTCCTTGAAATCAAAACCGGCAATAATAGGTTCTGGAATCATGTCTGGAGAGAGAAGAGTAAAGTAGTAAACTGGAAGAGGATGTAAAATGTTCACAATATCTTCAAGAACTATTTTTATGGAATACTCCCCAAGAGGATAGTCAGATAGATCAAAATCAACAAGTTCTTCAATGGTAGGAACAGAATCATATGTTTCATCTAGAATTATGATTTGCTCACCCCAGTTACCATCATAGGCAAGCGAAATCGTCGCATGAGTGATACCACTTCCACATACGTCATTTTTCTTATCATCAGCAAACAATTTAAATGAAACAGGATCTCCAGCCGAAACTCTAACAGAATCATCCGGCTCAAGCGAATGGTGTTCAAATCCATTTTGAATAAGAGCAAAATCTGTAATTTCAGGAGCGGCAGAATCAAATCTAATGTCCTGAGCAAAAATCAATGTATCAACATTTGCATCGGGAATTGCTAAATCTCTAGCTATGATCCTGAATTGATAGAAACCTGTATCCCATGTAGGAACATTATCTAACAAGACTGTGACTGTATTAGTGAGACAATCCCAACTTGGAGTTCCAATATCAGTCCATGGACTATCAGGAGCCATATTGCTGTAATCAATTGTAACAGCATCAGCGAGATCAGTAATGTTTGGATCATGTTCTAGGACTATTTCCGTAATTTTACCGAGGATTTCATCATTATGAATTGTTTGTGTAACCAAAAGCTCTAATCCATCAGGAACAAGTGTATTATCAATGGTTACAACAGTTGCAAAAAGAGGATCTTCAATATCTTCAAGCGAAGTTACACCTATGTAATATTCATCATCAGGAAGTTCTGTTACATCCCAACCACCATTAACATCATAGATTGCTGTTTCACTAGGAACAGGTAAATACATTATACCATCTGGTAAAAGCTCCCAGTTGACACCATCTGGTGAAGAATAGAATTTGAATCCGCTAATCTCTCCTTGAGCTTGAGCGGTTATTGGAATACAACCATGTAATGTGTTTTCATTATAGTAGATATCTTCAACAGGGAATCCGGCGAGATCTGATATCCAGGTAAAGGCAGTTTCGACAATTTCAAGATAAAGTGAGTGAATCTGCGTTTGCGTATTATTTACATTATCAATACCAAGAGCGTACACTTCGTATTCGCCGGGGTCAAGCATTGAGATGTTCCAATCATAAAGACTGAAATCAGGTCCGTATACAGTAGCAATGAGATTATCATTAGCTACTCCATCTTGATGATAATAATATTGAACTTTTCCAAGTCCGTAGGTGGGATCGTATTCATAAGCATTCTTAATATCCCATGGAATAGTTTCATCATCAATTTTCACTTCATCGATCCATTCACCACCAACTTCTTTATTAACTATGAATTCGTCAGGACTGATCTGGATTATTTCACCGGGATCTCCATAGATTCCTTCTAAATAAACATCTGGTAAATTATGTGTTGTATCATCTTTATAAAGGATTCTTTTTACATAGCCGGCATTTTTAAAATTTGTCCAGCTGTTGTTAAAATCAATGTCATAGATAGCTGAACCTTTAATTTCATCTATACCAAGCGTTTTGTACAGATTCACATCATTATAAATCGTGCTAACTCCGATAAATTCGTAATACTGATTATGTACGAACAGTTCTCTTTTATCTACTGGAGGGCCAGGATTATTATAAGCATATGTAGAATCTTCTATATTATAAGGAGCGTCATCATCACTTCCAATAGATAGCCCCCAATCAGCAGTTGATCCACCATCAAAGCCATCTGGAGAA
>JAVCCD010000163.1 GCA_030765665.1 Candidatus Tenebribacter mawsonii
AATTTACGGACTCTATACAAACAAAAATCTTTCATAATCTTTCATAATCTTTCATAAACTATGTTACACTACCTATTTCTTTGGGATTAATTACTCCAATTAAATAAACCAGATTTCGATATTAAAGGCTATATTTATTTTCTGATATTTTTTTTAAATCATTGGCACTTAATGTTTTGCGTGTGCGGCGGGATCGGAACGATCACGCCCAAAACAAACAACCCAAACCCTGAATCGTAAGGTTCAGGACAAAACCACCGCGAGACTGAACTGCCGACACGCTTGTTAGGCACAGTCTCTATCAAAAAAAACAGCTCAAGATAACACTCAAGCTGGTAACATAATACTATTTCATAAGTATCATCTTTCGTGTTTTCTGATAATCTCCCGATTTCATTTTATAAAGGTAAACTCCACTTGTTACTGCTTTACCAGATTCATTTGTACCATGCCAAACAACCGAATGCTGACCTGGTGAAAGCTGTTCGCTGATAAGTGTTTTGATTTTTTGACCTTTTAAATTGTAGATTTCAATTCGAGTTAAATCGCGTAAATTTGCAGTTTCAAAACGGATCGTTGTTTCTGGATTAAACGGATTAGGAAAATTGCCTTTAAGTTCAATTAACAATGGTAGATCGTTACTTGTACCTGTTCCTTCATATACGAATTCTAATGTAGCCATCTCGGATGTACCTTCATCATAAACTGCAACTACTCCAGCTTCGTACAGTGTTCCATTTTCCAAATCATAGAATAACCATTCAAGATCTATTGTATTTCCCTGAATCACGCTATCAAGATATATGTCATATCCGGTAAGATCATCAATTATCGGTGCTTCCCAAGTAAAAGTAGCAAAACCGTCTGCAGGATTGCTTTCTACTGCTAAGTCTGTTGGTGGATCGAGTTCGATTACTTCTTGTATAATCAAATATTGATTAGCAATAACATCGTTCAATGTAGTTACATTTCCCGACGGCCAATTTACCAAAATTTCATCAATTATAGCATCATCCATTACTCCAAAATGTGTGGTAAGCGAATTCTTGTCGGACACTCGTTTGGTTTGAGTTACATCTTGTCCATTTATGTTGGCAGTCAAAGTAATTAATGCATCAATGCCGTTGATATTAGATTCCGTTCCTTCCAAATCAATATAAATCCAAAAATTTGTATTACCATCATTAGTAAAGAATTTGTTATTTCCACTAAAGTAATTATTCACTGCAAAGAAAACATCAATGTCTCCATCCAGATCGTAATCAGTCCAGGAAGGTTCTTTGTTATAGCTGCCGCTGTTAACCAGCACTCCTGTAGTGATCTGAGTAAAATTGCCATTGCCATCGTTTTGAAGCAAAATACTGGTGCCATCATATGCACTTTCAAAAATATCAAGATCACCATCGTTATCATAATCGATCATACCACCACCACCACCACTATTTAGTCCGCTATGCGGAAGATTAGGGATGCGAATAAAAGTACCATTACCATTGTTCTGATAAAGATATAGATCATAAGAAGATGCCGGCAACATTCCGGGAGCAGTGAAGACATCGAAATCACCGTCATTGTCTATATCACCCGTACAGCAAATGTCAAAACTTTCCAGGTCAGAAACGATGGGATCGCCAGTTACCTGAGCGAAGGTTCCATCTCCATTATTCAGGAAGAGGGAATTGTAATCCGGACCGGAATTAGCGATGAACACATCGGGATAACCATTGTCATCATAATCTGCCCAGCAGCAGTTTCCGCTGTTTCTACTTTCTGTAACCAGCAGTTGTCCTGTAATTCTGGTAAATGTTTCATCACCGTTATTGTTATATAAGAAGTTCGGTTCATCACGATTACAGATAAAAAGGTCCAGCCAACCATCTTTGTCATAGTCAATCCATTCACAACCAGTGGATTTTCCACTATTGGTAACGATGCTTCCAGTCGTGATTTTAGTAAATGTACCATCTCCGTTGTTGGCGTACAGACAATTGTTTTCGTTATAGTTGGAAACGAAAAGGTCAATGTCTCCATCGTTATCGTAATCAGCAGCAGCGCATCCGTAGGAGCTGTTTCCATCTGTAATAATATCACCCTCAGTGATTTTAGTGAAGGAGCCATCTCCATTATTGAAATAAAGGAAATTGTGTTTACCATTGTCAGCATCGTTGTTACACACAAATAAGTCATCGTAGCCATCACCATTGAAATCTGCCCAACAGCAGGCATAATTCCAACCGCCGTCATTAACGATGTCACCTGTGGTGATCTGAGTGAATTCCTGAGCAGCAAGAATAGTGCAGATCATAAAAACTAAAATTAACGCGATTTTTTTCATAATATCCTCCATATTATTTATTTATTTGCATACTACTTTTTTATCATTAACTGTGCCTAATGGATGGGCTATGCCACGTACCATCGCGGGTTTATGTTTTCAAATCCAATTTGATGTTGAATCGGTACGATTCAACGCCAGCACACAATATAACTGGTATGTGGATAGCTGTGTTAGGTGCAAATCTGTTTAGTTAATTTTATCATCATATTACTTTTTATCTAAATATTTTCTAAACCAAGCAAGATGATTTTCATCATCAAACTTGAATCCTAATTTGAGAGCAGTTTTAATTGATGCAATATTGTCAGCATGACAATGCCAGTTTAACTTGTCATATCCCAAATTAATAACTTCATTTATTGTTTCACGGCATACAGTTTCAGCATATCCATTTTTTCTAAACCCCTTAAAAGTCTCTATATCCAATTCACAAGAATTTTCAGAAGAACTTTCACCATTTATAATGCATCTCGATAAAATAGTTTCATCCTTAACTAAGGCAGTACAGAAATTTATCTTGGAGCCTTTAGGATACTCATCCCAGTATTGCCTAGAGTCATCATACACTGCATTAAAGTTCTTAAATTCTTTGAAAATTGAGATGTTATCAGGTGTTATTTTAACAATTTTAGCACTACTAATCGTATTTTCAGTATATTTAAATTCTGATTTTAATAATTGATAAGCGTTTCTCTTAATAAATTGATGTGTGTGCTTGCTGAAAATTTCTCTTATCTTGCTCACATTCTTATTTGCAAAAATGATCCCTTCAAAATCATTAAAAGTATCAGATTGTGACAATTTTAAAATTTTTTGTCCCAGTTGTTCATTACTCAAATCTCCAACAATATAATAACAATCAGCTGTAAGCATTATAGCAAAAGTTGGGTTATCTATATCATCAGCATATAGTTCTCCTATAACAATTCCATCAAGTGCAGACAAGAGGAATGTGTAGGAGTGTAACTCATTAAAAATATCATAGAAATTTTGATAATCTTGTTTATCTATTTTGATCATAAAAGTTCCTTCTAATTTAAAGTATTATTTTTTTGCACCTAATGTTCGAGCACGCTGCGGGATCGGAACGATCCCAACTGAAAGCGGACAAACCAAAGTTTGAATCGGTACGATTCAGACGAAAGCGGACAGATAACCCAACCGCAGGCACTTTTGTTGAACTAAGCCGCTAGCGGCGATGTAAGCTATAATCTTTAAAAGCTAGCTAAAAACTTTCTGCGGAGTATTTTCCAACCAAATAACAATTTGGAGGAAAATATGCACAAATTTGAAAGAC
>JAVCCD010000241.1 GCA_030765665.1 Candidatus Tenebribacter mawsonii
GATCTTTTTTAATATCTGCAGCCAAGTGACTTTCTTCACTGAGAGAACTAAGCCCGGGAATATGAATTTCGTCTAAAACTTCCATTTCTAAAGTGTTCGTCAGGTAAAGTTTAAAGCGTTCATCAACTCTTAGCTCCAGTCCCAGTTCCTCAAAGAGAAATCCCATTTTCAGATGCCCGATAGCATAAGGAGCCATCATTAATTCAAATGAATAGAAATTCTTTAAGATATGATTTCTTAAGAAAGATTGAATGTTGCCATCGCCGTATTTGTGCTTATATTCCTGCACAGCCAGTTTCATTGCTTCAGCCGGAAAAGTGAGCGTTCCACCAGCCGGATCGAGTAGCGTAACTTTATCATCAGCCAACCCATCCGCTAAATTGAAATGAGATTTGAGAATGGAATGCACAGCTCGAACAATGTATTTCACTACCGGTTCAGGAGTATAGTAAACTCCACGTTTCTCACGCATTTTTGGATCGTAAGCACTCAGAAATGTTTCATAGAAATGTATAATTGGATCTTTACCTTTTCCATCTTCATAAAACTTCTTTAGAATGTTATTTACTTTGGTTACTTTCAGCACTTCGGCTATGTCATCTACAATAACCTGCAAAGCTGGAGGTGGTTCTTCTAAAGAAATAAATCGGAAAACATCACGCAGAATTCCAATTGTTTGAGGGATGAATTGGAAAGCCAATTGCCGGTTGAAATCATCTCCAGCTCTGGTTCTGGCGGCGAATAAACCGTAAGTGATGGTTTGTGAATAAAGATCGGCAAAATCTTCTTCTGTTAAACCTTTTATCAAGTATTTTTGAAAAGCTTCATAAAAACCCAGAATGCTATCGTTACTTTTGTGTGCTTCATCCAGTTCAATCCGTACAACTTCATCTTTTAGAAAGCGGGTTCGCTTGGCGAGTTCTTTAGCCAGCGAACTGGCAGAATGAACTTTTGGTAAACTAAAGGAATAGTATTTTTCCAGAAGTTGAAAGAATTTCTCTTCATTCTCCAAGACAGGAACCTGGTGTAATTGTTCGAGATGATAAAATCTACCGATTTGAACTCTGTCAATTTCAATTCCATTACGGAACAAAATGAATTCCAGGAAATTTGTTAGAATCACATTAGGGAAAGTTGATGTGTATCTTTTCAGTTGTTCCGTATGTTTTATGTTATCCAGATTTTGCTGGGTCAGTGTTTTAGCCTCGATATAACCTATTATATGGTTTTTCCCATCCCAGATGCGGAAATCGGGATTTCCTGCTTCAGTTTTTTTAGGAAGTGTTGTGATTGCTGCTTTTATTTTTTGTGAATCAGCATATTGTTTTAATAAATTTTCTAAACAGGAATAATAACTTTCTTCCCGTGCATCACCACGAAGGTAGATAGATTTGATATCATTTAAATATTTATTTAACACATTTCCTCAGTATCCATTTTTTATAAGATTTATTAACGAATTCGAATTGGCATCTTAAGTAGGTTTTAGTCAAATCATTTATTTTTTTTGGATTCCATAACTTATTTTCACCTTTTCTTTTGACACAAATTTGACCCTATTTTTTTTTCTACCAATATAAAGAGGTATAAAATGAAAAAAATTATAATAATTGTTAATTTGTTAATTATTAATTATCTTCTCATCGCACAAATTCCACCAGGATATTATGATGGTACAGAAGGATTAACAGGAGATGATCTAAAATCTGCTTTAAATAACATAATTGATGGTCATACAGAACTAAGTTATACTGGTGTTTGGAATGCTTTAAAAGATACAGATGAGGACCCTGAAAATACGGATAATGTGATCTTGCTTTATACTGGCTGGTCAGTTTCAGATTCTGGTTATCCTATTTGGAACAGAGAGCATACCTGGGCTAAATCTCATGGTGACTTTGGTAATGATCCGCCTTGTGGAACTGATGTTCATCATCTACGCCCTACCGATGTTCAAGTTAATGGAGATCGTGGAAACCTGGATTTCGATTATAGTGATAATCCTTATACAACAATTCCCGGATGCTTTTATGATGGTGATTCATGGGAACCACGAGATGAAGTTAAGGGTGATGTCGCTAGAATGATTTTCTATATGGCAACCCGCTACGAAGGTGAGAATGGTGAACTTGATCTGGTTGTTGTTGATGAAGTTAATACATATCCAAACCCTGAACATGGTAAGCTTTCAGCTCTTTTAGAATGGAATACAATGGATCCTCCAAGTGTATTTGAAGAGATGCGTAACGACCGAATCTATGATAATTGGCAAGGTAATAGAAATCCATTTGTAGATCATCCGGAATTTGCTGATTATATTTGGGGTAGTGGTGCACCTGCTATAATTGCAGATTTTTATGCAGATATCACGGTTGGGAATCTTCCCCTTTCCGTACAGTTTACAGATACATCTGTTGGTGAGAATATTATTTCATGGAGTTGGGATCTGGATGGAGATGGTTATGAAGATTCAGATTTGCAAAATCCGTCATTCGTTTATCAAAATGCTGGGTTTTACACTGTTGCACTTATAATTGAAGACAACATTGGTAATACTGATACCGAAACTAAAATAGATTATGTTCATGCAACAACTGCTAGTTTGCCAATAGAGATATTCAATGAGAGTTTTGAAAGTACAATATCTGATTGGTCTATATTTAATCTTTCCAGCGATCATGATTGGGAACCATCTGATGATACTACTAATTATACTCATCCTTCTACTGTTCCGGATGGAGATTGGTATATGTATGCAAATAATTATGGAGCAGATGAACCGGCAAATGATTGGCTCATCTCCCCCACTATAGATCTTGCACAATTCGATGATCCCTACTTCCATTTTGAAGCATGGACAAAATATTCTGATACAGTAGCAGGCTTGGAAGTGCTTGTTTCATTAAACTTTACAGGTGATCCAACAACGACTGATTGGACAACTTTAACAGCTTCTCTTCCAGCACAAAATAGTGATAATTGGCAGAACTCAGGAGATATTGATCTTAATGATTTTAATGGTGAAGAAATAAATTTTGCATTTCAATATACTTCTACCGGTTTTGGTACAAATAATACAACTGCCTGGGCAATTGATAATTTAGTTATTATGGGTTATGAGATTTCATCAATTGAGGAATTGAACAATTCACCAAATTACTCACTTTCAAATTATCCAAATCCTTTTTTGATTAATAGTGCTGGAACGTTAATAAGCTTTAGTCTACCCAATAATTATAATAATACTCAAATTGAGATTTACAATATTAAAGGACAAAAAGTAAGGCAATTAGCAATTAGAAATCTGAATTCAGGAATTAATCAAGTAATTTGGGATGGAACTGATAAAAATAATTCAAAAGTGAAATCTGGAATATATCTGATAAATTTAAAGATAGACAATAAAAATATTATTATTAAAAAATGTTTGGTGATTCATTAAAAAATTAAGGAAGTGTTATGAAAGAACTTGATAAACTAACTCTAAAACATGTGTTGGAAAGAAGTGCCATTCATTTTGCAACAAAACCATGTGTCAGTTGGGTAGACGGAAAACCAATAAGATATAATGAATTTTATGAACAGGTTAAAGAAGTTCAACTTTTTTTGCATGAAGCAGGAATTGGAAAGGGTGATAAGGTTGCCATTTTAAGTGAAAATTCTCCAAACTGGGGCATAACTTATTTTGCTATCACGACCCTTGGTGCCATAGCTGTTCCTATTCTACCTGATTTCCGAGATAATGAAGTACATCATATACTTCGTCATTCTGAAAGTAAAGCTGTGTTCATATCTAAAAAGCAGTTTACAAAAATTGAAGAATTGGAGAGTGATCAAATAAACCTGCGTATTCTTATAGATGATTTCACAATACTACAACCTGAAACAACAATCGCAAAATTGAAGAACACAATATCCAAAAAGACACGTCCAATTTCCAAATTAACTGATTCTGCCTTAAAATTAACTGGATTACGTTCTTCTGAAGTTGATGAAGATGATGTAGCATGCATCCTCTATACTTCTGGGACAACTGGTAATTCAAAAGGAGTTGTGCTAACACATAAGAATCTTGTGTTCGATTCTATTGAGATATTAACGATACAAAACGTTGTTGAAACCGATAGATTTGTTTCTGTACTTCCACTTCCACATACTTATGAATGTACACTTGGATTAATTATGCCTATAATGAAAGGAGCTTCTATAAGTTATCTTGATAAGCTACCTACGCCTAGCGTTCTACTTCCTGCTTTACAGAAGATCAGACCAACTATCATGCTTACGGTTCCATTAATTATGGAAAAGATCTTTAAGAATAAAATTTACCCAGCATTAACTTCAAATCCATTTTCTAAAGCACTCTATAATTTTCCACCAACAAGAAAATTACTTCATTATATTGCAGGTAGGAAGCTTTATAAAACTTTCGGTGGCAAATTACATTTTTATGGAATTGGCGGTGCACTTTTATCCGCTGATGTTGAAAGATTCTTGAGAGATTCTAAATTCCCATATGCAATTGGATACGGACTTACCGAAACTTCACCATTAATTGCAGGTGCAGATCCCAATTTTACGAAATTCCGTTCAACGGGAACAGTTCCGTCTAATATAAAAGTTCGTATTTTTGATCCAGATCCAAAAACAGGTGAAGGTGAGATTCAGGCAATGGGCGATAATGTAATGAAAGGATACTTTAAAGATCCTGAACGTACAAAAGAAGTATTCACGGACGATGGCTGGTTTAAAACCGGTGATTTAGGAATCATGAAAAATGGATACCTTTATATTAAGGGTAGATTAAAAAATGTTATAGTAGGTGCCAGCGGTGAGAACATTTA
Organism: Candidatus Tenebribacter mawsonii; assembly: GCA_030765665.1. Lineage (GTDB taxonomy): Bacteria > Cloacimonadota > Cloacimonadia > Cloacimonadales > TCS61 > Tenebribacter > Tenebribacter mawsonii. The sequence goes on from JAVCCD010000241.1 coordinate 4,845, forward strand.
TCCAGAAGATATTGAATCTGTTATTAATCAGCATCACGATGTTCTAGAATCAATAGTATACGAAGCTGACGGTAAGATAGTTGCTCGTGTTCACTTAAATTATGAGTTGATAGATAGAGAACAAAGAACCAAGAAAGCCAACGAGAAAAAGATGCGTGAATTCATAGGTGATCTGCTTCAGGATATAAGAAAAGATGTAAATTCACAGGTTTCAGCATTTTCCAGTATTAAAAGAATTATTGAACAACGTGAACCTTTTGAGAAAACTCCGACTAAAAAAATTAAAAGATATTTATATACTGAATAGGATTTTTTTTCAACGGTTAATTTTGGGAAATGATTTTTCCTTGTCATCCTCGCAAAAGCGGGGATCTTATAGATTCCCAATCGAGTTGGGAATGACAACTACCTAGTCATTCAAGCTTGTTGAAGATCTCATGTTACTTCAACAATAGCTCTTCTTCATTGCTGATTAAAATTCATAAGAATTTATAAACTTGCCCTAAATCCAACAAATGGATTACCAACTCTTTCATCTTCTATTGTTGAATCCGGTCCATGACCAGGAAGAACTTTTGTATTCCCATCTAATGTAAATAATTTAGTTTTAATAGAATTGATCAAGGTTGAATAGTTACCACCTGGTAAATCAGTTCTGCCTATACCATCTGCAAAAAGTGTATCACCGCAAAATATTAGCTCACAGGTTAGAATACAAATACCACCCTTAGAATGACCGGGAGTGTGAATTATCTGCAACTTTTCTTTTCCCAAAAAAAGTTCATCACCATCTTTCAAGAGGATATCAGCCTTGGGAGCAGTTATTTTAGAATTCCAATATGTGCTTAAGTTTAAGTTTGGATCAGTTAACGAATTTGCATCATCTTTATGAATACATTTTTTTACATCAAAATTATTATTAATACTCTCATTTCCGCCAATATGATCACCATGACCGTGAGTGGAGATCAAATATTTCAAGTTTATACCCATTCCCTTTATCTCATCTATTATTTTCTGTGAAGGTGCTGCAGGATCTATGATAGCTGCATCTTTGGAAATTTCATCCCATACAAGATATGTATTAGTTCCAAATTCAGGTAGTACATTAAATGTTTTGTATTTCATTAGTTACATCCTATATTAAATATTGTTTTGCTTCTTCATCATTCATTTTATCAGCTTCAATTTCATCATTAAGTTCAAAGTTCTTTCCATACAGAATGATCTCAGAATTCAGAACTTTAGAGATATATCTAAGCAAAATTGAGCCAGCAAGTTTTATATCATCAATTTCCAGTTTGTTATTTGATTGAAGTATACCTAGAGGTCCTGGAGAATCCTTTGCTTGAAGTACAATTTCATCATGAGCTAATTCACTTATAGTATTGTTTTCATCTTTATTTCTTCCAATAATAAGTTTAATCTTATCATTTATTCTGAGGTGTCTTCCTGTTTTGAGAAACTCTATAGATCGTTCATTCATCATATTATGCGACATTAGATCTTTTAACTTTTTTGAAAATCCAGCATCAGTTAAAAGACAACCTCCACCTGGTGATGGATAGAAATCAATTCCATATTCTTCTGCTAATTTCATTTGTCTTTTGCGGTTACGCCCCTGAAAATCCAGCATTTCATCTTTAATCACCCAACCATCACGAATTGGCAGGGTATCAGCAAGTAGTTTTTGTGAAAGTGGACGTATTAAAAGATCCTTTATCTCGCTAAGTTTACCAACAGAGTTTAAAGCATCTTTTCTTTGACTCATTGGTCTCTGCCCCATCACTTCACCGGAAATAATGAAATCGACATTATATTCCTTCATTAATCTACCAGCTTCATGAAACATAAGTCCGTGGCAATCAATACATGGATTCAGATTTTTCCCATAACCATATTTTGGGTTTTCTAACATTTTAAGATGAAGATCGGTTAAATCATGAACGATAAGATTGAATCCCATTTTATTAGCTGTTTCTTGTGCCTTATCAGCTCCAAAGAAAGGCGTACTGAAAAATATGGGTAAAACCTCATATCCCAAATTTTTCATATGCATAACGGCTAATATGCTGTCTAATCCACCTGAAAATAAGGCAAAACATTTGTGTTCTCTTTTCATACAATTTCCTTTTGTAATGGTGCTGGAAGGGGGATTCGAACCCCCGACCTACTGATTACGAATCAGTTTATCATTTATCCCTAAAC
>JAVCCD010000295.1 GCA_030765665.1 Candidatus Tenebribacter mawsonii
CTGAAACGGGTCCTCTTGAGTATAGAAAGAATAATGAAGTTTATTCAAAAAATGAATTTTACCCACAAGAATTTGCTCAACTTTCTAAGCCAACACAAATTCGTGGAATTGATGTAGTAATGGTTGGAATTACTCCTTTCCAATATAATCCGGTAACTAAAGAATTATTAGTATATCGCGATATTCAAATAGAGGTTAACCATTTTGGTGGTAATGGTAAGATAGGTGTAGAGAGTTTAAGAAACCGCTGGTGGGATACCATTCTAAATGATGCAATTTTGAATAGTGAATCAATTCCAGATATAGATTATTCTCAGCGCGATAATACACGTGATGGTTATGAATATCTCATAATTTGTCCTGATGATCCAATTTTTCTTACATGGGCAGATTCGATAAAAGTATTCCGTAAGCAACAAGGAATCTCAACTGTTGTAATGACCACAACAGAGGTAGGTGGCAATTCCGTAACTGCTATCGAGGGTTTTATTAATGAAATAATGGACCCCACTACTGGTTGGGATCCAGCTCCTGCTGCAATTTTGCTAATTGGAGATTATGGAACTACTGGTAATACAATCGTCTCTCCAATTTGGAACAGTTACTGTGTATCAGATAATATATACGCTGATGTAAATGGAAACAGTATGCCTGATGTTGTTATGGCAAGAATGACAGCCCAAAATGAAACACACTTGCATACAATGATAACTAAATTCCTGAATTACGAGCGTAATCCACCAACAAATCCTGATTTTTATTCTAATCCGATTACAGCTCTTGGTTGGCAAACAGAGCGTTGGTTCCAAATTTGTTCTGAAACCGTAGGAGGATTTTGGACTAATGAACAAGGGAAAACCCCAGTAAGGATAAATGCTGTATATGGAGGAAATCCCAGTGTTGATCCGTGGTCAACAGCTACAAATACCGCAACTGTATTAGATTATTTTGGACCCAATGGACTAGGTTATATTCCTGCATCTCCTTCTTCTCTTGGAGGTTGGACTGGTGGAAATGCAACGATGGTTAATAATGCAATAAATAGTGGTGCTTTCATGTTACAACATCGAGATCATGGTTATGAACAAGGTTGGGGAGAACCTTCATACAGCTCTACTAGTATTAATGGTCTTACAAATACAGATCTTACTTACGTATTTTCTATAAATTGCCTTACCGGAAAGTATAATATGACAGGTGAATGTTTTGCTGAAAAATTTCACAGATACACTTATAATGGAGAAAATTCCGGTTGCCTTGGAATCCTGGCAGCTTCAGAGGTTTCCTATTCCTTTGTGAATGATACTTATGTTTGGGGGATGTACGACAATATGTGGCCAGATTTTATGCCAGATTATGGGACAACGCCTGAATCACGTGGAGTTCTTCCGGCTTTCGCAAATTCAGCAGGAAAGTACTTCCTTCAACAATCTTCATGGCCATATAATACAAACAATAAAGAAGTTACATATAATCTTTTTCATCATCACGGTGATGCTTTTAGTGTAGTTTATTCAGAAGTCCCTCAAGATCTGGTTGTATTACACGATCCTGTAATATTAGGTGGATTAGATTCCTTTACTGTGCTGGCGGATGATGGATCTTTTATTGCCCTAACTCTTAATAACGAAATTATCGGTACCGGTTTAGGAACAGGAGCACCTGTCGTAATTGATATCGAACCTCAAAACCCAGGAGAAGTAATACTTGTTACTGTTACAAAACAAAATTATTATCGTTATTCAGTCGAAGTACCTGTTATACCACCTTCAGGACCTTATGTAGTTTTTGATAATGTGGTTATTGATGACACTGCAGGCAATGGAAATGGTCTAATAGATTTTGGAGAAACGGTTCTTCTTACAATTGATGTGGAAAATATTGGTACAGTGAATGCCGAAAATGTTGTTGTAACATTGAGTACGGATGATGATTATATTATATTGGTTGATACAACTGAGAATTATGGAACTATAAATGCAGGTGCAATTGCTTCTGTTAATAATGGCTTTGAAATTGAAGTGGATGATTATGTTCCTGATCAGCATAATGTGATAATTGAGCTTAGTGCAACAGATGGAACAGATATATGGACAAGCTATTTTTCTCTGAATTTAAATGCTCCAGTCTTGGAAATAGGTGAGATGCTCATTGATGATAGTAACGGCAATGATAATGGGATTCTTGATCCAGGAGAAAATGTGATAATTACAATTTCTTTAGGAAATATCGGACATGCCGAATCTGTAAATGCATTTGCAACTTTATCTTGTCCAGCACCAGGAATAACAGTTACTAACGAAACTATTGATCTTGGACCTATTGAAGTTGAATCTTATGAAGACGCTGAATATGCTGTTACTGCGAATGCATCTATGCCATTTGGAACTCCTATCATTCTTAATTTCAGCGTAATTGCAGGTGAATATGAAGTTACCGAAGATTTTCCAACTCAAGTAGGAATTCATCGAGAAGATTTTGAAAGTGGTGGATTTCTTCAATATCCATGGGAATTACAAGGTTATGAAATTACCTGGTCAGATGATGATATTATTCTGGGCAACTCTTTAACTAACGTTGAGTGGAGCATAGATAATAGTGAGTTTTACAGCGGTGATGCCAGTGCAAAATCTTATCCAATAACTCATAATCAGGCTTCTTTCATGAGCTTAGAATTAGATGTTACACAAGATGGTGAGATAAGTTTTTGGTACAAAGTTGCTTGTGAATACAGTCCTTCTCAAACTTATTTTTATGATGGATTAATGTTTATTATAGATGGAGAGATAATTGATCGTTTTCAGCCAGAAGCTGATGGCTCATCTCCATGGACACTTGCCAGTTATCAAATTGATGCTGGGATTCATGTTTTTGACTGGGTTTATGCAAAAGACGGCAGTGATGGTACAACTTTTATTGCAGATGATTGTGCCTGGGTTGATTTCATAACATTCCCATCTATTGTACCTGTAGCAATTGGTACGGTTGAAGGAACAGTTACTTTGGTTCCTGAAGGTGCGGTTGAAGAAGTTGAAGTTAATATTGGAGCAATTACTATAAATCCTGATAATACTGGATTCTACACTCTTGAACTACCCGCAGGGATTTACGATGTAATAGCTACTATTGATGGGTATGAAACAATAGTAAATGAAGATGTAGTTGTTCAGGAAAGTCAGATTGCTTTAAGTAATTTTGAACTTCATTACCTACAAGCTCCAGAAAATCTGGTTATTGTTGCTAATGATAATATTATAAATCTTTCCTGGGAACATAATCAACCAACTGAGATCAGAAAACAAAACAATATCTCAACTCGTGAATTTCAGAATTTAAACATCTATCGAAATATGGATGGAGGTGAATTCGAGCTTTTATCTACTACTGTTGATCTTAATTATGAAGATATGTTATCTGAAGCAGGGGAGTATGAATATTACATAATTGCAATGTATAATCAAGAAAACGAAAGTGAAGCTTCCAATACTGAAATGATTAATTGGGACGGAACAGAAGGATATGATCAGCTAATTCCTATTGCAAATGCGCTTTATCAGAATTCACCAAATCCGTTCAATCCTCAAACCAGCATAAATTTCGATATTAAAAATGATGCAAGAGTTGTTTTGGAAATTTACAATATGAAAGGACAAAAGGTTAAGCAACTAATTGATTCTACTATCATAGCTGGTAAACACTCCATTGTGTGGAATGGTACTGATGATAACAATAAAACAGTTTCTTCTGGAATCTATTTCTATCAATTTAAAACTGAAGGATATCAAGCAACGAAGAAAATGTTGTTGTTAAAATAATTTAGAGCTGTCTTCAGGTTAACTTTACCATCTCAACCTCCCAGAATTTTGAAAACTGGGAGGTTTTTTTGCCCTAAAAATCTTGAACAAGTAAAACAATACAAATTTAATATAATAAGTAATAAACTCTAAGAACAAATCATTGAATATGTATAACATTATATTAAATAATAAGTTAGACGTGCAAAAAAGAAGTTAAAATAAATTTTCTTGACTTGTTGACTCTCAGTCAATTATATGACCCAGATTCAGAAAAGAGGATAGAGGTCAAGATTTGAGCATAGCAGATAGAAAAGAAAGAGAGCGTGTGCAAAGACAGAATTTAATCATTGATGCTGCTGAAAAAGTGTTTATGACCAAAGGTTTTGAAAATGCCACTATGGAAGATATTGCCGAGGAAGCAGAATTCAGTAAAGGAACTTTATATACGTATTTTCAGAGTAAGAATGAATTATGTTTATCAATCGTTCTGCGAGGTTTGAAAGTTCTTGTTTGTGAATTTGAAAAAGTAGTAAAAGAATCAACTTCAAACATCAACAAAATCGAATCGTTAGCAACAAAATTCCTTAAATTCTACAAAAAATATCCCAATTTTATTTTTGCCTTTTCCAATTATAAACAACATCGAGCCGGATGCAAATTTGAAAGTACTATACTTCAAGATATCGAAGCTGAAAATCATAAAATCAGAGATATTATCTCTCAGATAATTATGAATGGAAAACAAGATAATAGCATTCGATACGACGCTGATTCAGGAAAAATTTCCTATATTCTCTGGGGTGAGATTTCCGGGCTGATTCCTACTTTGTTACAAGAAATTGATGATATTGATACTGTCGAACTTTATAAATACACAATTCAAATGATACGCTACGCTCTTATTAATAGAACAAAATAACGACATAGATTTAAGGAGATTTCATGAAGAAATTATTGATACTGGGAGCCGGAACAGCCGGCACAATGATGGTCAATTATCTGAACAGGAAACTTAACAAAAAAGATTGGAAAATCACGATAGTTGATCAGCATAAAACGCACTATTATCAGCCAGGATTTTTATTTATCCCTTTTGGTATCTATAATGAAAAGGACGTGATCAAAACCAAAAAGCAGTTCATTCCCAAAGGTGTGGAATATATTGAAGAAGAGATTGAACTTATTGAGCATGATAAGAATAACGTAGTTTTGAAAAACAGCACCAATCTTTCCTATGATATTTTGATCATTGCAACTGGATCGAAGATTGTTCCCGATGAAGTTGACGGTTTGAAAGGTGAAGGCTGGTTTAAAAATGTTTTCGATTTTTATACTTTCGAAGGAGCTTCTGCTCTTCGTGATAAACTGGAGAACTGGAAAGGTGGAAAATTTGTAGTTCACCTGGCAGAAATGCCGATTAAATGTCCGGTCGCTCCATTAGAATTTTGCTTCTTAGCAGACTGGTATTTCACAAAAAAGGGCATTCGTGAAAAAGTTGAGATGACCTATATTACTCCGCTTACAGGTGCTTTCACAAAACAAAATTGCTCAAATGTTCTGGGCTATCTAATGGAAGAGAAAAAGATAAATTTAGTACCGGATTTTGACGTGGAATTAGTGGATGAAAAAGACAATTTCGTAAAGTCTTATGATGGGCAAAAAATCAATTATGATCTGCTGGTTTCGATACCAACCAATATGGGTGATGATGTTATTGAACGATCCGGTTTGGGTGATGATCTGAATTTTATTCCCACCGATAAACATACCCTTCAATCAAAAAAGAAAGAGAACATTTTTGTGATTGGCGATGCAACGGATGTTCCTGCTTCCAAAGCTGGATCTGTTGCACATTTCCAAGCTGAGGTACTAACAAAAAACATCATGAATTTTATCAATGGGAAAAAGCTTCTTAAAGAATTTGACGGACATGCAAACTGTTTCATTGAATCTGGTTTTGGAAAAGCTTTCCTGATCGATTTCAATTACGACGTAGAACCTGTTGAAGGAACATTCCCGCTTCCCCTGGTTGGTCCTTTTAGTTTATTGAAGGAAAGTCGAATAAATCATATGGGGAAATTGGCTTTCAAATATATCTATTGGTACATGCTGCTGAAAGGATTACCTATGCCGGGAATATCTGCTCAAATGACTAAAGTAGGAAAGAAAATTAAATAAAAAAATATAGATCGGTACCGATTTGGTGCGATCAAAAGGAGTAACAAATGGCTACAAAAGAAATTGCTGGAGACACAGTTGATGTAAATGAAGAGGGTTATCTTACTGAATTCAATCAGTGGAATGAAGTGATTGGTGAAGCTATTGCCAAGGAAGAAGGTATTGACCAGATGACTGACAGACACTGGGAAGTAATCAAGTATTTGCAAAAATATTTTGAAGAAAATAATGTAATGCCATCTATACGCAAATTGAAAAAATCTGGTGTTGTAGATACAAAGGAATTTTACAGCTTATTTCCAGGTGGACCGCTGAAAAAATCATCTAAAATAGCTGGATTAAAAAAACCTGAAAGCTGTATATAAAACTAGGAGAATAAAATGGAAAATGATAAAATTAAGAAAGTATCGATTATCTGTGCCAAGGGTGGTTTGGATGAAGTTTATCCAGCTTTGATAATGGGCAATGGAGCCAGAATGGAAGGAATCGAAGCTTCCATTTTCTTCACTTTTTTCGGTTTGAATGCAATCATGAAAAAAATGGTGAAGAAACTTAAAGTTGCTACAGTTGGAAATCCATCTTTAAACTTGGCTATGCCGATGATGAAATTTCCGATCACAGCTCCATTTCCAACCTGGATGGGTGCGATTCCTGGAGTGTCCAGCATGGCAACCATGATGATGAAAAAAGAAATGGAAGATCTGGATATTCCCCCGGTTAATGAATTTCTGGAGATGTTCTCCGATGCCGGTGGAAAAATATATGCCTGCAAACTTGCCATGGATATGTTTAAACTTAAGAAAGAGGATCTGATTGACCAAGTTGAGGATGTACTAACTGTTGGTCAATTTTACGAAAAATCTGCCGGTGCATCAATAATCTTCACTTAAAAAGATACTTTAATTGAGATCTCCAAATATGAAATTGAAAAAATTACGGCACGGTTACGACATTAAAATTACTGGCGAAACCGTGCGAACGATTCAGCAGACTGATCTTCCGCAGAAAGTAGCTTTGAAACCAGTTGATTTTGAAGGATTCAAGCCGAGACTGCTTGTAGAACTGGGAGATGTAGTAAAAGTTGGAACTCCTTTAGCTTACAACAAGAACAACGAAGACATCAAACTAATCTCGCATGTTAGCGGACAAATAGCAGGAATAGTTCGTGGCAAGCGGAGAGTGATAGAAGCAATTGTGATCGAAACAGACGGAAAACAAGCCAGAGAAGATCTGAAAATTGATACGAATAATCTAACGCAAGATTCTATAATTGAAGCACTTTTAAGAACAGGCCTGTTCTTAAATTTGGTGCAGCGACCTTACAATAAAATTGCC
>JAVCCD010000171.1 GCA_030765665.1 Candidatus Tenebribacter mawsonii
AAGTTTTGAGGGAGAGTTTTTGTATGAATTAATCAATTCTTACGAACTCTCTCCCAAATTGAGTGAGCAGATATTAATTTCAGCTAAAACGAGTTTTCTGCGAACTAAGGAATTGCGAGAAGGACAATTTGTTGCAGTGGTAGTAGGTATTGATGAAAAGAGCGGCAAACCTGTAGAAAGGATGAAAAAGATAAAGGTAGTTCTAACTTTGAATAATGGTTTGGAAGATATGTCCAACTTGCAGCAGTTTGGTAGATGCGGTTTACGTCAGATAATAATCCAACGGATAACCTGTGAGGCAGTCGAGCAAGCTGGAGTTCTTAGCCAGGAAGATTTAAGCTATTATTTGAATTGCAGTCAAAGAACCATCAAGCGAGATATTCAAGCAATCCGAAAACGAGGAATAACAGTTACGACACGAGGAGTTCTTCATAATGTGGGAAGGGGTCAAACTCACAAAGCCGATATAATCAAACTTTATCTTGAGGATTACACCTATTCAGAGATCAAGAGAAAAACAAGACACAGCATAGGTTCCATCAAGCGTTATCTTGAAAGCTTCAGCAAAGTTTTAATGGCAAAGCATTTTGGCATAAATAATCTATCGGAGCTATCTTCCGTAACGGGCTTATCCAAATATCTTCTCGAGCAGTATATTCAAATAATCTCTGATTCTTCAACTAATCCTGTAATGAGCAGCAATCTTTCTATATTACTTGAACAATCACAATACAGAATGGGTTTAAAAAAAACGATAACAGACGATGGAATGAGAGCGGAAGTTTCGACGGGAGGTTGCGTATGAACTCTCTTCGAGACCGTTATGAGAGCATCAACAAGCGTAATTTCCGTAATGCCTTGATTAATCTTTTGGAAACAGACTACAAGGTTTTAGGTTCACGCAAAATTTTAAGTATGTTATCGGAAGACATAGAATTTTTATACAGAGATTTTCATCCGGATGTTTCCGGAGTAGGTTTTGGTGAAATTGTTTTTCGTACTACAAAAGATGACGGACAGCGTCAGAGTTATGGTAAGAGGACAGAAGATTATGCCAGCACAACCGTTATTCTTCCCTTGATAACTGAAGCCGATGTTGAACGCAGGACTTATTTTAAGAAAGGTGATAAGAACAGCAATTACAAGCATCGTCAGGCACGCGATATAGAGACAATGGTTCGTCTTTTGGAATCAGCCAAAGCTCAAGGAGGTCTGTTGAGTGGAGCTGAATTAAGTGTCTTGATGAATCGCAGTTTAACTACGATCAGAAAATATTTAGCCGAATATTTAAAGAAAACAGGTAAGATTTTACCTTTGAAAGGTTATGTTTTGGATCAGGGTAGTTTACCGACTCATAAAGGAATAATAATTTCACTTTATGAACAAGGCATTTCACCGGCAGATATTGTCTTGAAAACTTCTCATAGTCAGGATGCAGTTGATAGATATATCAAGCATTACAACCAGATAAAGAAGCTGATCAAGAAAGGTTTTGGCGAAACAGAAATAAAAGATATAGTAAGAAAATCAATGAAAGTAATTCGGGAGTATATCAAACTTTATCACGATTTGCATCCCGAGATTAAACAAGAAAGTTGACAGGAATAAGTGTGGAAATATTTTCAAGATTGCATAAAGAAATCGAAGGAAGGGGAAACTCTCTTTTTGTTTTCTCTTCTTTCGAAATTATTCTTAACAATCTAAGGGGACATTTGGCACTAATGTAAATAAAGGATACTTGTAATATTATAGAGTTTCCAAACTCATGAGTTTGGAAACTCTTTTAATCAAGCGTTAAGAAATAAAAATAATTTATGGGAGAACATGTGACAAAGAAAATAGCAATTATTATTCTATTTATTGGATTATTAATGATTTTTAGTTGTGATAATAATTCAACGGGTAATGATGATAAGACTGAACTAGAAGGCATCTGGGTTGGATACGAATTAGAAGGAAACCAAGATGTGTGGACAATTGAAGTTACTGACAACATTTTAGATATCATTATTAAACTCGGATAAGTCATATTTCATCCACACAGGACTCTATATAATTCAAATCACGTTAATATCTATGATCTTTGCACTAATTTACTACTTAAACAAAGATTGATGAACTTTCATCAAAATAACCAAATTATGTTCTTTTAAAGATCAATAAAAATGCACGTAACAGGCGTATCTGCTGTTGGGCTATCTGTCCGTTTCGGCTTGAATCTTACGATTCAAACTTTGGTCGGTTCGCTTTTCGTTGGGATCGTTCCGATCCCGCAGCATACGCAAAACATTATGCGTTACTAAAAGAATATCTGATTTGAGTTCTAGTTTTAAAGAAAAAAGTAAACTGAGATTTAATTCAGAATTGATCTTTAAATTTTAATAAAGTGTTTCGATTATTTCTCGAAAGAAACGAAAAAGCAAATTGTGTTTTTACAAAGCCAAATGAATTCTTCTAAATGATTCAAAAACTGATTCTAACGATTTTAGCTGAATTTTGTGCATTTGGGATTCAAAAATAATTTTACATTCTCCAACTCTGATTAAAGGAGCGATTTTTATAATTCAAACAATTGAGTTTTTCGATGAAAATCCTTAATTTGGTTAAACTGA
>JAVCCD010000299.1 GCA_030765665.1 Candidatus Tenebribacter mawsonii
AACAGGAAATTTTGTAAGTTCTGGTGTTTATCTATATGAATTAAATGTTGATGGCAAAAACGAAGTAATGAAGAAATGCTTATTATTAAAATAGAAAAGAATGCTGCTAACACACAGCTCCACAGCCGAGCAAGAAGAAAAGCAGGAAGAGCGTGGCAGCTGCAAAACATTATGCGGCAAGTATTCCTAAAGGTAGGAGATAGAAATGAATTATTTTATTAAACTTAAATTTATAATAGTAATTGTTTTTGCAATGTTTTCAATTGAATTATATTCAGTAATAAATGAATCTGAAATAGAAGTAGTAAGTCGAACATATAGCTACATTATGGGGCAAGAATATTATCTAACAAAAATTGAGAATGAATATCCTGAATTAAAATTAGAAGTTATAAGAGTTAGACTCAATTTTAACTCATCGTTTGGTAGAGCAAAGATAATAATTGAGAATGAATTAGAAACAATATTTAGAGATTATTTTAATACGTTTAAATCAGAAACACTTAATCAAATTTCTAAAATGCTTGAGGACATACATTTTGATAAAAATTATGCTATAGATTTTTTGAAAGAAGTAAATAGCAGAGCTGAAGGATACATTGAGAGTCCAGTTCTTGAAACTTTGTTAACTTATCAGTTTATTGATAATCCTTCAAAAGAATTTTCCGCAGGATTTTTGAATTCATATAGCACAAAAGGACATCCTAAAACAAAGGATATAATAATTAATGCAAAACTCCCTCTTAGCTGGAAGCAAGAAGAAGCGGAACGACCAAATATTGTTCAAAAATTTGTTAGTAATAACGGGAAAGGATTAGAAACTATATTGTTTATGGTTAAAGATCTTGGGTTGCCGAATGATTATATTGAAACCAAAGAAGAACTAAACGATTTTTTTACTGAAAGCGAATTGAAACAAATGATCCCAGAAGGTAGTAATTTTATATCAGCAAAGAGAATCGTTTTGGATGGTCTTGTTGGTGGTCAAGTAATCTTCAAAACAACACAAGAAAGATTAGATTTTTCAATAACAATGAAATCTGTCCACTTTATAACAATCTATGAAGGTAAAATAATATTCTTACAATGTTGGGTTTATTCTGTTAGTGATGATAATTTAAATGATAGGTTCAATTTATTCTTACCTCTGTTCAGAAAAGTTGCAAATTCATTAGTATTTCCCAACCAATATATTGAAAAAAATAATATTGAAGCAAAAAGGGATAATAATTCAGAAAACTCTGTAGATGTAACAACGAAAAATAATGTTTCAGAAAAAATAAATGATGAAATTAAAATTGCTGTCACAAGAGAGCCGACAAACGGTCTAACTGAAGATCATTTTAAAGATCCAGAAGTAGTGAAAATCATTGAAGATATGTCCATTGAAAAAATATTGGAAAGAAGCAAGCAAGCATATCTTAACCAAGGAGGTACAGAAGGATTTGATGTTTCTGATTTCTCTATTAATTCAGACTCGTGGTGTTTGACAATAGATGGTAAAAATTTTGTTATCGTAAAAATTAACTTTGAAGATTTAATTCAACTTACAACAATAATAGGAATAAAAAATGATGTTTTTATAAAAATATCAGGCATTAGAAGTGGTTCACGTCCAATACCTCATTCATATGGACCCTGTGCAATAAAAATGGAAGAAGTTTTTGGAATTAAATTTCCTATATTGAACCCTCTAAATAAATAAGGAGAATATAAAAATTGTTGTACAAAATTTTAGCATATTTACCAATCACAATCACAATCATATTTTATCAAATTCAAAAATACAATAAGAAATTCACTGCAAGAATGCTTGTTTTAATAGTTTTTGCATCCTCTTTTTGTAATGGCTTTTTTAATGCATTATCTTCGGGTTATAGATTATCCGAGCCATTATTAATTCTGGGATTTATTAGTGGTTTCTCAGGTTTTGGATTACTTATTTGTTTAACTTTTTCATTTTTCTTAAGCAAAAAAGGTAAAGTAAAATTCCATAGTTTCTTAACAGAATCTTGGGTTATTCTATCCATTCTTTCAAATATTGGTAATCATCTTAACCATTAATTTTGCAACGTGATATTTGTAATCCACAAATTAAAAGTATGAGTTTATATAAAATATGAGAAGATTGCCACTAACAAACAGCTCCACAGCCAAGCAAGAAGAGAAGCTGAAAGAGCGTGGCAGCTGCCAAACATTATACACCAAAAAAATTGGAAGGAGGAAAAGAGATGAATGAGCTATAATAAAACTTATTCAAATTGTAGTTCAATATAACTCGTATCTCGAAAGAATTGAAAATGAAATTTCGTTAATTAAACTTATTCAGTTTGTTCTGGTAATCAACCGTTAATCCTTCCAATAAAAAATCTTGAATTAAAAAAAGTTTTTATTAAATTGGAAACAATTAAATTTACCTTGGAGGTAAAGATGAAAAAATATTATTTATTAGCACTTATACTTGTTCTTAGTATAAGTATAGCGATGGCTACGGAGCTTCACGTAGGTCCAGGTCAGCAATATTCGACAATTCAAAATGCTGTTGATGTTGCAAATCCTTATGATGTAATTATTCTTCATCCGTTTACTTATGTGGAAAATGTTAATTTAGATAATTTTCAAGAAGGTTATTTAACCATAAGAAGTACTGACCCGCAAGATCCTAATATTGTAGAGACTACTGTTGTTAATCCGGCAAATCAAAATACACCAACTTTTCTGCGTACTACAAGTCCGGAGGATTCATATACTTCTATTACAATTAGTGGTTTAACAATATCAGATGGCGGTACAGCTATAAGAATCTACGATATCTTTTGGCCAACTTATTTCTTTATAAATTATTGTGTTATAGAAAACAACTTTTATGGTATTATGTCTGAATCCTTTTATCCAATAAATGTTGATTATTCAATTCTGAGGGATAATTCCTATATTGCAATTAGAAGTACTCATAATTGGGCAGCGAACAGAGAATGTATCATCATAAGCAATAGTTTAGTATCTTCTAATGGTAGCGGATTAGGTACTGATTTAGATATGATTGTAGAAAAATGTACAATTGTAAATAATACAAATACTGGTATTAGTAATGGTTATGGTACAAGCACAATAAAAAGTTCCATTATTTACGGAAATAATACTCAGATAAACAATGGTCAAGGAACGGTAAATGTCACATATTCTGACATCCAAGGTGGATTTGATGGTTTAGGCAACATTAACGCTAATCCTCTATTCGAAGATCCAAGTAATGGTAATTATCATTTAACTGATGCAAGTCCTTGCGTTGATACAGGTGATCCAACTTATCCACCTGATCCCGATGGAACTACAATTGAAATGGGCTGCTACTACTTCCCACATCCCGACTATGACATTCATCACCTCTCAAAAGGCTATAATTGGGAATCATTCTCAAGAATTGGTACGGAACCTAATGGTAACGTTCCTACAAACATTGTTCCTATTCTCGTAGATATTGATCCATTCGAGGATATTACAGATATATTTTTCGATGCTTATGGTCCGAATGATTTAACATATAATGGAACGAGTTGGACTCCTGATTCATATTTAGCCCAAAGTAGTTGGCTTTACAAAATCAAAATCTCACCGGAAGAAGAGAGATTGCTGACAGTTAACGGTGAAAGATTACCTGCTGATTTTACCCTTGAAGATGAAGATCCACTTGAAGCAGGGACAAAGCACTGGCTTGGATTCTGGTTACCACGAAATCAGAAAATGATCGAGTCTTTTGGTGTTTACTGGGAAAATGTGGCAAAAGTATATTCTGAACATTGGTACTATTCTCCGGCAATTAATCCAAGAGGTGGTGACCCTACATATCCATGTGCAATATCGGCAGAAGGTTTAATCTTAGAGTCTGGAAAAGGATATATGGTTTTATTCAAAGATCTTGAAGAACCTATCACAGACTTTCATTGGACACTTTCCGACGCAGCTGAAGAACCTAAGAAAAAAGCCGAATCTGAAAGCTTTAATTATACAGAAAAAGCTGATTATGATGCTATAGATGTTTTTAATATTCCACCTAACGTAACAGAGATTGGAGTTTTTGAAGATGATGTATGTGTGGGTGCAGTTGTTGTTGAGGATACTTGTGCTCAAATCCTTGTTTATTCCGATTATGCTAATCGTGATCCTATCCCTTTCACATTCGAAGTGGTGACAGGAAGAGGATTCTCAACACCTGTTAAGGATTATCAAGTTCTAAATTTACAAACAGGAGAATATGAAACTAAATCCATTTTCTCCGGTAGACAGGATTATTCAATATTAAGATTTGGAAATGATGATGAGCCAGAAAATAACACACTTTCAACTCCTAAGCTTCATGGTAATTATCCTAATCCATTCAACCCAACAACAACAATCTCGTTCTCTTTGCCAGATGAACAAGAAATTGATCTTACTATCTATAACATCAAAGGTCAAAAAGTGAAACGACTCATCAACGGTCAACTTACAGCAGGTCAGCATTCTATGATCTGGGATGGAAAAGATACAAACGAGAAATCAGTTAGTACAGGAATCTATTTCTACAAATTGAAAACTGGGAATGATGTATTAACTCGTAAAATGTTAATGTTGAAATAAATTAAATTATTCGCTTTTGCCCCTCTCTTGGTTTAAGAGAGGGGTTGGGGTGAGTTCGAGGAAATTATGAAAATTAGATTCTATCTTTTGTTCGTTTTTGTTAGTTTTTGCCTGCCCTGGTGCATACCGGGGTCGTTGTTAAATTCTACAATTCACCACATCAAACAAGACGGCACCGGCAACTTTACCACCATCCAGGAAGGCATCGCTGCTTCAGCAGATTCCGATACAGTCCTCGTTTATCCCGGGATATTTATCGAGAATATAAATTTCAACGGAAAGAATATCACAGTTGCCAGCCTTTATCTTACAACACAAAATGAACAATACATAAACCAAACAATAATCGATGGTAATCAGAATGGAAGCTGTGTAAGAATAATGTCAGGAGAAGACAGCACAACAGTTCTTTGCGGTTTTACAATTACAAATGGAACTGGAAGTGCATATTATGAGGATGGTCCAATATGTGGTGGTGGTATATTCTTAATGAATACACAAGTTAACATTGCTAATTGTAATATAAAGAACAATAATTCATATTGGGGTGGTGGTATATTCTGCAGGCTGTCTCAAATTACTTTATTAAGTGTAACAATCATAAACAATAATGCAGGAAGTGGTGGTGGTATATATTCCAGAGAGGATTCTGAAATTGTTTTTGATCAAACCGAGTTATGTAATATCTATCTCAATTACGCCGGATATGGCTGTGAAATACTAAAAACATATAGTTCTCCACCAATGGAAGTCTATGTGGATACATTCACAGTTTTTGAACCGGATGGTTATTTTATTCATTCAACCACCACTACTGGTGTCCCTTTAAATGATGTAATTATGGTTATACAGAATGCAAAATTAGAGCCTGTTAATGCTGATCTTTATGTTTCTATAAATGGTGATAACAGTAATAGTGGTTTATTTGCAGATGAGCCATTGGCAACGATCAATTATGCACTTTCCCTTGTAAAATCCGATACTCTTCATCCCAATACAATTCATATAGCAGATGGAACATATTCAAAATCTTTAAATAATAATTGTTTTCCACTTTGTATGCGGGGTTATGTTTCCCTTATTGGAGAATCTATGGAAAATACAATTCTGGATGCAGAAAATATTTCACCTCATATTTATGATATATATAGTAAATTAGATTATGAAATAAAAAATCTTACTTTAACAAATGGGTCAGGTTTTACAGTTGCATCTATATTAATTTCAGCCCATCAACAATTAGATAAATATGTAAATCTTGAAAATATAACAATTATAGAATGTTATGCCTACACAAAGAATCTAAAATTATTTTATATGAATTTATCAATTAAGAATATTTATTCTTATTCAAATGAAAGTACTCTGTTATGGGCTTTAAATTCTTTTCAATCCGAGCAGTCAGTAATCATTGAAAATGCTTATATTAACGACAATCATCAATATAATCCAATGAGCGAAGATTCTGATGCAGGACCACAATTAAGTTTTGGTATGCTGGGAACCTTACCAATGAATGTAACCATAATCAATATGGAACTTACTGAAAATATTCAGACCCAAACTGATTGGCCAGGAAGTTCATCTGGTTTTGGCATTGGAGATAATGTTAATTTGAATCTAATTAACTGCACAATTGGGAATAATTCAAGCCCCGGTAATGGTGGTGCGATTAAAATTGGTCCTGCTGGCAAGAATTCTGTAATTAATATTTACAATTCAATTCTTTATGGAGATAGCCCTGGAGAGATTTATATCGATAATGAGTTTTCAAGTAATCCTTCCACAATCAATATTCATAATTCTCTTGTAGATGGTGGATTTGAGGGAATAGAGAATGTTTATAGTTGGAATGTTGTTAACTGGATGGAAGGAAACTTGGATGAAGATCCATATTGGGATGTTAATGGAGATAATCCCTACGCTCTTATGGGAAACTCTCCCTGCATAGATGCCGGTACATTAGATTTGCCACCTGGAATCGAACTACCTGAATTTGATCTTGCCGGTAATCCAAGAATAGTTAACGGTATGATCGACATGGGTGCTTATGAATGCCAAGATCCTAGTCCAGTTCAAGAAGATATCATCACACCGATCACTCTAACACAAATATCCAATTATCCTAATCCGTTTAATCCTTCCACAACCATCAAACTTGACCTGGCAGAACCAGGAGAAATTGAATTGGCAATTTATAATATTAAAGGGCAAAAGGTTAAAACCTTGATGGATGCTTATTCTACAAAAGGTCATTTTGAGATTATCTGGCGAGGGATAGATGATAACAAAAAGAAAGTAGCCAGCGGACAATATTTTATAAAACTCAAAGTGAATGGAAAAGAAAAAGCTTTGAGTAAATGTTTATTGTTGAAATAGTATCAGAAGTTTTCCTTCTTTCTTGAAGATAGTTGCTTGTAACAAAAGTGTCAGTGCTCAGATTAAAAGAAAAGCACCGCACACTCCCAACATTAATCAACATTCCGCTTCGCTCCATGTTGATTAATGCCGGCGTGACAACTATAATAGATCCGCAAACGTTTCGAAGCGGAACGTCGTTTAACAATTGCGTAAACGGGGATGACGCAAATCGACAAACCATGATTTTGATTTGCTCATCTCTTATCAGATCACTACTCACTTCAGGAAATGAAAATCATTTCCAAAGCTCATGGCGATCTGACGTTTCACGCCGGCAATGGGCAATTTTTTTGATTGTTAAAAGGAGGATACAATGAAATTTAAACTGTTATTACTTTTTTTGATACTTGTTAGTCAATTATTCTGTCAGATTGATTTTTATATCGAAACTGATGATACTAATTATTCTTATGGTCAGGATATTTATATAACATTCAATCTTCATAATACTAGCGCCGACACAGTTATAGTAACATTTCTCAGTAGTTTCCCCTTCAATTTCTATATCGATGAAGAACTTTTTATCATTGGTTCATTCGGTGTAGTTTTCGATGTTATTATCTCACCGGACTCTACATTTTCTACAATACCTTATGTTCATACAGAAAATGTGAGTAATGGTAACCACATATTAGTCGGTGAATTTTATTGTATTCCACCCAATTTAGTTTCGGATCCTATCTCAATAACCATAGGCCAAGTTAGTGCTGATTTTTATAAGCTTCAGCAAATTGGATTTCAATTATCCAACCATCCCAATCCTTTCAATCCAACGACAGAGATCAAATTTCAGCTTTCAAACTTCAGTGAAATTGAATCTGCAGTAATTGAGATTTACAATTTAAAAGGACAGAGAATCAAAACAATTCCTGCCATCCTAGACGGAGCCAAAGGAACAGTCATTTGGAATGGATCAGATGAAAATTCTAAACAAGTATGCTCAGGTGTATATTTGTACAAATTAAATATAAATGGTAAAACCGAAGCTGTGAAAAAATGTTTACTGTTGAAATGAGTAAGATACCTTTAACAAACATGTCGTCGGAAAAAAATTAAAGTTCAATGTGAAATTAAAGATTTTGAATGGATTAAGGATTTGTTCTTGATCTAAGTTAGACAGTTCTGATACAATATATTTACTTTTTTAAATATCCCAGTCCAGGTAAAAGAATCTATCATATTTTGTATGGAAGATAAATCAATTTGCGGATTTTCTTTTGCAGCTTCAATCTGTTGTAGAATTGCATTTTTTAGATCTTGTTCAAATTCAGTTTCATCTTCTTTGAAAGGTTGATCCATATTGTGTAATCTAGGTAGTTTTATTAACTTTACAAAATCTAATTCATGTTTGCCTAGAATTTCTCTTGTACCTGGCAGATCGGTTGCAACTATCCGGCAACCGCTGGCTAAAGCTTCTAATACAACCAATGCCAAACCTTCAAAAAAAGAGGGTAAAATAAAAATATGAGATCGACTCATTAATTTTGCTAATTTTTCTTGAGGAATTGCACCATGAATGCAAACTTGTTCTGGTAATTCACCTGCAAGCTTCAAACATAATTCTTTCTCTTCCCCACTTCCTCCACCTACAAGATGCGATTGCCAGTCAGAAGAATTGACCTGTTTTAGCGCGCGTAGCAACCATGGAACTCCTTTAGCATTACTAAGTTTTCCTGCATAAACTAATTGTACAGGAGCAGGTTTCGGTTTTTGGATTTGATAGAAAAGATCGTTATTATAACCGGCTCCGATTACAATAACCTTTCCTTGTTCAAATTTATACAAACGGATAATCTCTGTTTTTTGATCTTCACTTAAAGCCAATACAATATCAATTTGCTCACATCCTTTTAAGACCCTATGCTGTAGGTGAGGACAATTCTGAAACTGTCGCAGATCTGTACTATGACAGCTTGTAACAAAAGGTATTGTTGGGAAAAGCTGACGGGCTAGAGAACTAAGGATCCAGAGATGATGGCTATGAATTATATCCGGTTTGAATTTATCAACAGCTTTAAGAAGAATATTAGTAAAAGCAGTTTCATAATTATCAAGTTCTGCAATAGAAAGATCACAAAATTTAACACTTTCATAGGGCATAACATCACTCATACCAGGAATATGATGTGGAACATCTCCATCTGTAAATATAACAAACATTGTTTTATCAGGCTCAACGAGGGCAACTTCATCATTATATTTTTTAGAAGTTCCTGCCACTAAATAATTTTCATATCCATTTTTCTCTGCTTCCCGGATCATGGCTTGCACATACATACCACTTCCGGTTGAATTTGGTCTTTGGCTGATAATATGTAGTATTCTTGGTTTCTTCTTATTACTCATAAACTACTCTTATTAGCATTACCTTTAGGGCTTAAGTAAACTTGTAACAACTCTCTCAAGTTGTTCTTTTAGTTCTATGTTTATCAAAGTATTAGATTCCAAATCAAAATTATCTTCAAAACTTGGAATTGATAAACTTGCTTTTACCTTTCCTGCAAATCGATGTGCTGTAGATTCAGCAGTTACTAGCACACTTGATCCTCCTCTTTTACCTGGTGATGTTGAAAGTAATACCATTAGTTTGCCCTGAAATACTTTAGGTTTGATCCGTGAACACCAATCAAAAATATTTTTATATGCAACACTATATGAACCATTGTGCTCAGCAAATGAGATTAACAAAGCATCGCTCTCACCTATTTTCCTTAAAAATTCTTTTGCTAGAGCTGGTTGTCCAATTTCTTTTTCTATATCTTCACTAAATAGGGGTAGTTCATAGTTATTAAGGTCTAAGAGTTCTATTTCTACACCCTTTAAAAAGGATAATGCATAAGTAACTAATTTTTTGTTTATTGATCTTGAACTGCTGCTGGCAGCAAATGCCAAAACTTTCATAGAACCTCTCCTAAACTAATTCCATTCTGAATAAAATCTTATAAAATCTTCATTAAATTTTGTAATGCTTCCATGATAAGTTGATCTTATTGCTTCAATTGATTTTTCTCCATTCATTAATCCTTTTATGATCTTACCTAATATTTGATCACCATTCTCAATTGACATTAAAAAAAACACAATTGCATAAGAAATTGTAGATGATCTATATTCCGGTTTGATATTTTGTTCTGTCCATTGCTTATTAGAGCCAGACAGAATTTTCTCAATATCATTTTCTATCTTCTCATCTACCCAACTTTTAACTCGGGCTATTTTGTTTTTTTGCGGTAATATCGTAATTGGATTAGAATTATTCAAATATTCAAAATATTCCGATAACCCTTCATTAACCCATTTGGGAGGTTTCTTAAAGTATGCACGCAATAAATAATGGTTAAATTCATGATGAAATGTTTTTATTAATTTTTCGTTAGAAAAGAGCACGATCTCATGTTTTGAACTAGAGAAATATCCATTATTAGATTTTGCATTAGAGTTTAATTTCTGATGAGATTTATAATCGTCGAAAAATGTGAAAACTCTCACATTTATATTGGAGATTTGTATGGGAAAGTTTATGTTCATATAAAAATTGATAATATAATTACTACCTTCTCTCATTTTAAGTTCAGTATCTTTAGAAACATTCTCATTAATAAAAGTCATTTTAAATTCTTCTATAGCAAAAATAGAAGTTATAAATCCCAAAACTACGAGAATTACTAATATTTTTTTCATATTACTTTCTCTTTCTAATCCTTTATCTAAAAATCTTTTCAGCTTTCATTCAATACATAATGTATCAATTTTATAAGCAGAAAACAAATGTTTTCTGCTTATAAAAGTCAGTCATTACTTCTCCTATGATCTTGAGACCTCAGTTTTTTTTATTATTTACCAGAAATTGTAATTCCAGTAAACTTTATCCAAGGATAGTTATGATAACCTGAATTCACTCTCTCTTTCGAGATTTCTTTAATGTTCATCATCATTTCCACTAAATTACCACTGATCATAGTTTCAGTTATCGGAAATTGAATTTTGCCATTCTCAACATAATAACTATTCTTGGCAACTCCACTGAAATCTCCATTGTCACTTGGATTTCCACCACTGAATCGATTAAGAATGATACCCTTTTTAGTTGATTTAACAATTTCGTCAAAGGATTTTTCTCCATTATCGATTTCCCAGCTTCCACCCTGGTTCACAGCTCTTGCTTCTCCAGTTTTGTTAGCACCATATAGTCCTAGCAGGAAAGTCTTCAATATCCCGTTCTCGATTACTGTACTGTCTTGTGCTTCATAACCGTCTCCAGTAACAAAATATCCTTCAGCAATATCATTAGAAACTGGTTTTGAATGCAGATTGAAATTATTACTAGCTATTTGCTTCTCTAGCTTATCTTTATAAACAGATGTTTTTGTAATAAGAGGATAATCATAAAGATACCTTGTCAGTGAACCAATGAAATTATCCATACATTCAGGTGTCACGATAACATCACCTACAAATTTACCTTGAAAACTCTCAGCATTAAGCTGCTGGACAGATTCTGTGATCAATTTATCAATATTTCCACATTCACTGAAAGGAGTATTAAGATCTTTTGAAACATGTGCAACATAGTTGAAGGAAGAAGTTTTCTTCCCTTCTTTGGATGTGAACACGACTACAAAGTTGTAAATACCTTTTGTTATCGAATAATCTACTCCATTGGAGTTTATAAACATGCTATGTGTGGAAGTAAAATCAAAATTGATCATTCTAATTATTGTTTTTGGGTGATTTTCCTCTGCATACTTCACAAATTCCACAAGTCTTGTGTACATCTTGTCCAGATCAGGTTTTACTGGCTCACCGTAAAATTCCTTGGCAGGTTGATTTTCAGCAATATCATTTGCTTTATCCGGTTTGGAAGAGATAGCCATTTCAACAATTTGCTTTGCTGTTGCCTCTATATTTTCTTTATCAAGTTTATTAATTGAAACAGAGCCCCGTTTGTCATCAATGATGGCGGTTAAACTCAAATTAGTATCAAATGTGGTTCTAAATAAACTGATCTCACCAGATACGACATTCAGTTCATTCTTTTCTCTTTTCGTAAGAATACATTTTGTCTTTTGAGCACCAGCTTTTAATAGTGTATCCTGGGCATATATTAATATTTCTTTGTTATTCATGTTATTTTCCTCCGATATTTACTTGGCACTTGATGGCGGGACCACCCATTCCAACGGGGATCATCTGCTTTTTCCCACACATACCGCTACAACTCCAAACCATATCATCCGAGATCATCGTAACTGTTTTAAGCATATCGAAGGCAA